>NZ_RIBZ01000227.1:0-43114 GCF_003721215.1 Streptomyces botrytidirepellens | reverse complement strand
CCAGATGCACGTGTCCCGCCTGATCAACCGCACCTGCGCCCGGCTGCACGACCAGATCGAGGCCCCGGCGGCATGACGCCCGCCGCTCCGCATACCCCAGCACTCGGAAACGCAGCGGAGCGCCGGTCCCCTCGCACCGCAGGAGGAGACATGACGATTGCAGGCCCGCATCTTGCGGCAGTGCGTGACTCATCGTGCCCGTCGTGCACGAGCGCGCCGTCATCCGAAGAACACGAACGGCCGGAGACCGCGCGCGAGCGCGTCAACCGGAAATGGAACGAGATTCTCCAAGAGACGCGGGTCGCGCAGACCGGTGTGCAGATCCTCTTCGGATTCCTGCTCTCCCTCGCCTTCACACCGGCGTTCGGGGACCTGGAAGTCTTCGACCGCACGCTATATGTGGTGACGGTGGCGTTGGGAGCCTCCTCGGTGGCCGCTTTGATCGCTCCGGTGTCGATCCACCGCTTCCTCTCCGGGCTGCGCATGAAGGATGAGATTGTGGAAGCCGCCGGCCGGCTCATGGTGTGCGGAATGGTGCTGCTGGCGCTCACCATCGCTTGCACCCTGCTGCTCATCCTCAACGTCGTCACCGACAGCGTTGTCGCCGAGGTGATCGTCGGCCTGGTCATGCTCTGGTTCGCCATCTGCTGGTACGTCATCCCCTTGCGCCTCCGGCGCAAGTCCCGGCGGCGCGTCGGCTGACGTGGCGCGGGTAGCGCGGGTCATCGGCGTGGGGCATCAGCACCTTCTCTTTCCCTGAGGACGGTGGCCGTGCGCTCGCACCAGTCGAGGTTGCCTTGTTCGAAGGCCAAGCCCGCGCAAGCAGGTGAGGTAGGGGCCGATGCGCTCGCCGTGGCGCAGGAACTCCTCTTCGGTGCGGTCGCCCCGCATGCCGCGCAGGAGGTTGCCGAACAGGTCGATCTCGGCCTGGGCGAGCGCCGCGCGCTCGGTCAGCCGCGCGATCAGCGTCCGGGTGTCGACGTGATCGGCGGCCTGGACCTTGACGACCAAGTCGTCCCGCACGAAGGACGGTTTGGCGGCGGTGGCCGTGAAGTGGTCCAGTTCGGCCCCCGTGAAGTTCACCCCCTTCGAAGGCAAGCCCATGGCGCTGGGCCTCTTCGGAGTCCTGCTGCAACTTCGAGAATTTCCGCTACGTCGGCGACCACGACGGCACCGCGGAGACGAGTGCCGACGGCAGTGTCTCCTCCTCGGCGGTCCTGCTCTTCCGGGCCGTCGCGGGCGGTAAGGAGATCCACGGCATCGATCTGCTCCACTTCGACGACGACGGCCGGATCAAGGAGTTCACGGTCATGGTCCGGCCCCAGTCCGCCGTCCATGCCTTGGGCGAGGCCGTCCTCGCCGGGCTGGTCGCCGACGGACTCCTTCCGGCCTCCGCCCATCGGTAAGGGGGTGGGCGTTACGCGTCTCGGCCTCGCAGGCCGGGATCAGGCGGTCTTGCTCCGCAGGGCTTCGACCTCGGCGTCCAGCGCCGCTTCGCGGGCGACGATCTCGCGGACCGACGTGAGCGCTTCGTCGGCGCGGCGCGGCGGAATGACGATGACACCGTCCCCGTCGGCAGCGACGATGTCGCCGGGGTTCACCACGACGCCGCCGATGGCGACCGGTTCGCCGATCGTGCCCGGTCCGTTCTTGAACGGACCGGCGGGGGTGAGCCCGCGAGCGAAGATCGGGATGCCGAGTTCTTCGATGATCGCGGCGTCGCGGACGTAGCCGTCGATGATCGCGCCTGCGGCGCCGTACGCGGCGAACCGCTGGGCGAGGTTGTCGCCGATGATGGCGCGGCCGTCGTAGCCGAAGGCGTTGATGACAAGGATGTCACCGGGGCGGATGTGCTCGAGCGCCGCGATCACTGCCTTGTTGTCGCCCGCCACGGTGAGGACCGGGAGCGCTGTGCCGACGGCCCTGGCCCCGTTCCAGATGGGGGCGATGCCCCCGTCGACGATGTTCAGCCGGTCGAGGGCGTCGCCGAGGTTGGCCACGGAGTGCGTGCGGAACTGATCGAGCACATGCCCGTCGACGCGTTCCCACGCGGTGTTCACGCGCACATTGTCCTGAGTCATCGCGGGCTCCTTCGGGTGGTGGAGGCCATGGGGTCCATCCCGCCCACCTAGAAAATGCGAAAGCTTTCGCGTTTTGCGAGTGACAGTGTGCATCCATCCGTGTCGCAGGACAAGGGGTGATGCGGCCGGACGGCGCCCGTGAGGGGCCCCTCCGGCGTCAAGGCCGGCCGGGGGGTGGCGGGGGAACCCTGGCGATCCGGTAGGGAAGCGCGATCGAAGCGCAAGGTGAACGCCGGGGCAACGCGAACCCTTGACCGCTCTCAGAATGCGAATCTATTCTCATTCGCGATTCAAGTCGCAACTTTGATGTCGGCGCTGCTCTGCGGCCCCGTACCCGTGACGTCTCCTCCCGGCACCCACTCGGGCGCACAACGACGGCAGCACGGCGGTGTGCCCGGCATCGAGCCCCCGCAGGTCCTGTACGGGCGGATTCCTGAACAGCACCGAAGCCACACGACCACCCCGAGATGCCGTCACCGCGTTCCCTGCGAGACCGGAACGGTGACCACGTTCAGCGCATGATTCTCAGGACGCCGTTCCGGAGTCCGCGACACCGAAAGTGAACGCGAATGACAACGTCAGACCGGCTTGACAGAACATCGGATCGTCACGGGGCAGCGCCGGAACAGTCCGGCGCGACCGCGGTCGACGTCGCCGCCGCCAACGACAAGGTCGTCCGCAAGGCCACCGTCGCCGGCGCGATCGGCTCCTTCGTCGAGTGGTACGACTACGGCATCTACGGCCTGCTCGTCACCTATCTCGCGATCAACATCATGGGGGAGGCCGACGCCGGAAATCTCTTCCTCACCAACGTCGGCTTCCTGGTCAGCTTCATCGCCCGCCCGTTCGGCAGCGTCATCTGCGGATACCTCGGGGACAAGATCGGGCGGAAGAGCCTCCTGGCCACCCTCCTGGTGCTGATCTCCGCCGCGACCGCGGCCATCGGGCTCATCCCGTCCTCCACCGTCATCGGTGTCGCCGCACCTGTCCTTCTGGTCCTCCTCCGGGTGCTCCAGGGCTTCTCGGCGGGCGGGGAGGTGGCCGGCGCCATGTCCTTCGTAGGCGAGTACGCCCCGGACGCACGCCGCAACTACATGATGAGCTTCATCGCCGTCGGCTCGTTCATCGCCCTGATGTTCGGCAGCGCCTTCTCCGCCGTCCTCATCACGGCGCTCGGCGAGGACACCATGACCTCCTGGGCCTGGCGGGTGCCGTTCCTCCTCGCCGTCCCGCTCGGCTACGTCGGCTTCTACATCCGCAGCCGACTGGAGGAGACCCCGCACTTCAAAGTGCTGCGCGAGCAGAACACCGTCGTGCGCAACCCGCTGAGGGCCGCACTGACCTCCCCGCGCCACCTGAAGGCGATCGCGCTCACGATCTTCCTCCCCGCGCTCAACGGCCCCGGCTACTACCTGCTGTTCGTCTACATGCCCACCTACATGAAGACCTCGCTCGGCGAACACAACTTCTCGATGCTGCGGGCGCTCATGGTCACGGCGTTCAGCCTCGTCGCCATCGCGATCTGTATCCCGCTCATGGCGCGCCTCTCGGACCGGATCGGCCGCAAACCCGTCCTCGCCTACTCCGCCATCGCGATGGCCCTCGTCTCGTACCCGATGTTCCGGCTCATCACCACCGGAGAGTTCGGCCTGGCCTGCATCGGCACCATCGTTCTCGCGATCGCCTTCTCGGGCCACGCCGCCGTGGTCCACACCGTCCTCGCCGAGATGTTCCCGACCACCGTGCGCTACTCCGCCTACAGCATCGGATTCAGCATCTCCACGATCATCTTCGGAGGCAGTGCCCCGCTCCTGATGACCGAGCTGATCGAGTCGACCGGCTCCAACCTGATCCCGGCTTTCGCCTCCATCATCACCGCCCTGATCACCCTGGTCACCGTCGCCTTCCTGCGAGAGACCAAGGGCCAGCCCCTCGCATCCAGCTGAAACCCCCGGGAGAGACCAATGGGAATCAACTCCGTAGCCGTTGTCGCCGACCTCGGTGAGAGCTTCGGCAACTACACGATCGGCGACGACGGCGCTCTGCTCGGCCTCGTCACGTCGTCGAACATCGCCTGCGGCTTCCACGCCGGCGACCCGCGCATCATGGACCGGACCGTCGCCGACTGCGTCGAGCGCGGCATCGAGCTCGGCGCCCACCCCGGATACCCCGACCTCGTCGGCTTCGGCCGCCGGCTCATCGAGGCGACCGAGGAAGAGATCCGCACCGACGTCCTCTACCAGCTCGGCGCACTCGACGCCTTCGCGAGGGTGCACGGTGGCACGATCAGCCATGTGGCCCCGCACGGCCGGATGGGCTCGATCGCGCAGACCGACGCCAAGCACGCGCGGGCCATCACCGACGCCATCGCCGCGTACAACACCGACTACGTCGTCATATGCCAGCGCGGTCTGCTCGCCGAGGAGTCGCGCAAGCGCGGACTCGAGGTCGGCTACGTGTTCCTCGCCGACCGGGGATACGGCGACGACGGCATGCCCGTCTCCCGCTCCCACGAAGGCGGCTTGATCTACGACCCCGAGCTCATCGGCCGGCGCTCGGTCCAGGTCGTGCAGGAGGGCACCGTACGCTCGGTCAACGGCAACGTGGTTCCGCTCGGACACGACGCCGACGTCCTGCTCCTGCACGGTGACCACCCTTCCGTCCTCGAGAACGGCACCGCGCTGCGGAAGGCGCTCGGCGCGGCGGACATCCGCGTCGCCGGTCTGCGGGACGTCCTGGCGGAGAAGGCGGAGGTCGCGCTCGCCCGTTGAGGGCCGAGCCCACCAGCGCGATGACCACAGCACAGTACGGTGCCATCACCGTCGAGCCCTTCGGGGACTCGGCGGTGATGGTGACCATCCCCCACGCCGACCAGGCCATCCGCAAGTCCGGGATCGTCGCCTTCCGCGACCGGTTCCTGGCCCACCGCCCCCACGGCGTGCTGGACGTCGTCTCCGGTCTCGAGTCCCTGCTCATCGAGTTCGACCCGTTGCGGACCGCGCTCGAGCACGTGGAGTACGCGGCCCGACTGCTGGCGGCGTGGGCCCCGGGGCCGTCGGACGGTCCGGGCCGTCTGCGGGAGGTCCGGCAGTTCGCCGTTCCCGTCGTCTTCGACGACGAGACCGGACCCGATCTGGCGTCCGTCGCCGACGACATGGGCCTGGCCCCCGCCGAGGTCGTCGAGGCGATCGCGGAGTCCAGCTTCACGATCTCCCTCCTCGGCGCGGCGATGGCCCCGATGATGGACGGACTCAAGGTGCCCAGGCCGGTGCGCCGGCTGGCCGAGCCCCGGACCGACGTCGCCCCCGGAGCGATCATGATCGCCGGTACCCACGCGATCATCCAGCCGTTCCCCGGCCCGACCGGCTGGCGCGTGGTCGGGCGCACCCCGCGCACCATCGTCGACATCTCCCGACCGGACCCCGTCTCGTTCGGCACCGGCGACATCGTGCGCTTCGTCCCCGTCACCCGGGACGAGGCCGCGGCCCTCGGGCCCGGCTTCCTGCTGCCGGTGGGGGAGTCCGCATGAAGACCGTGGCGGTCGAGATCACCAGCACGGGATGGATCACGACGTTCCAGGACCTCGGCCGTCGCGACACGGAGCGGCGCGGTGTCCCCACCGGCGGCGCGGCCGACCAGCACTCGGCGGCCGTCGCCAACCTCCTCGTGGGCAACCCCCGAGGGGCGACCCTGATCGAGAACCTCGGCGGCGAACTGGCGATCGTGCCCGACGCCGACGTCCTGCTCGCCGTGACCGGAGCCCCCGCCCTGGTCACCGTGGGCGGCGGGCCCGTCGAGAGCTGGTCCCCGCTGGTGGTACCGGCGGGCCACGAGGTACGGGTGCACGGGGACGTGAGCCGGGGGACCCGTACCTATCTGGCCGTGAACGGCGCGCTGACCGCGGAGACCCTGCTGGGCAGCGCCGCCCCGGACGCCCGCATGGGGTTCGGGCAGGTCGTCGTCCGGGGCTCGTCCGTCCTCCTGGACACGGAATTCCGGGGCTTCAGCCGTCGGCTGTTCCAAGCGCCGTTGTTCCGGCTGCCCGTTCCGGTCCCGCGCTTCGACGCCGGGCCCTGGGACATCGATGTCGTCCCGACTCAGGGGATCCACACGATCGCCGGTATCCGTGAGGTGATCGAGGAGGCGACCTACGTCGTCACCAACCGCTCCAACCACGTCGGGCTGCGGCTCGACGGGCCGGTGCTCCACCCGGACACCGACACCGAGATCGTGTCGCACGGGGTGCCCGTCGGCGCACTGCAAATCCCGCACGCGGACGAGCTGATCGTGCTCGGCCGCTACCGGAGCCTGACCGCGGGCTACCCGATCGTCGGTGTCGCCTCGCGGGCGTCCCTGTCCCTGCTCGGGCAGGCCGGGCCGGGGCGGGAACTGCGGTTCCACTGGACCGACCGCGAGAGCGCGCTGCGCCGGTTCGCGCGGCGCGAAGCGGAGGTGCGCGCACTGGAACACGCGGCCACGGAGGCGTTCGGTGCTCTCGGCTTCACGGCGCCCTCGGCACCCTTGTCCGGAACTATATGAGAATGTATTCTCACTTGAAAAGTTCATCTCAGATCAGTCATGGAGGACGAACGGTGACGACGTCGGCCGGCAGGACCGCGCTCATCACGGGAGCGGGCAGCGGGATGGGGCTCGAGACCGCACGGCTGCTGGCCCGGGACGGCACCGCCGTGGTGCTTCTCGGCCGCAGGCAGGAGGCACTCGACGACGTCGCGGCCACGATCCGCGCCGAGGGCGGGACCGCCCTCGCCATCGCCGCGGACGTCACCCGCGAGGACGACGTCACCCGAGTCCTCGACCGTGTCCGCTCCGAACTCGGGCCGGTCGACGTCCTCGTCAACAACGCGGGCAGCGCCTCGTCGGTGCTCAACCCGCAATGGCTCCCGCACGACGAGTGGCGCCAGGTCCTCGACGTGAACCTCACGGCGGTCTTCCAGCTCACCCAGGCCGTGCTGCCCGACATGCTCGGCCGCGGCACCGGGACCATCGTCACCGTGTCCTCGCTCGCCGCCGTCAACCCCAACCTGCTCGGCGGCGCCGCCTACGGCGCGGCCAAGGCCGGGGTGCGCAACTTCATGACGTTCCTGCACAACACCTTCCGCAACCAGGGGCTGCGGGCGATCACCGTGCTGCCCGGCGAGGCGGACACCCCCATCCTCGACAACCGCGCCCGGCCCCCGGCGCCGGAGGAACGCGCCGGCATGGTGCAGCCCGAGGACGTGGCCGAGGCCATCCGCCTCGCCGTCACCCTTCCCCAGCGCGTCGTCCTCCAGGAGATCGTCGTCGCCCCCACGCGCCAGCGCGACACCTCCGCCGACCTCGAGATCAGCCGTTGGGCGGGCGCACCCGCCGACGCCGCACCGCAGGCCTGACCAACCCGCCACCAGGAGGAGCGCATGCCGCCCACCATCACCACGCAGCCGCCCCTGTTCGCCACCGCGGAGGCCGCCGCCCGGATCGCCGCCGCCTCCCGCCGGACGCAGCAACCGCAGTCGCGGGGCGACCTCGTCTCCCTCGCCATGGGCGAACCCGACTTCGACACCCCCCACGTGGTGACCGAGGCGGCCCACGCCTCGCTGCGCACCGGACGCACCCACTACTCACCGCTGCTCGGCGAACCCGCCTTGCGCGAAGCGCTCGCCGAAAAGCTCACCGGCATCGCCGGGGCACCGGCCTCCGCCTCCGACATCCTGATCACCCAGGGCGGAACGGCCGGGCTCGCCGCCTCGATCCTCGGCATCGTCGACCCCGGTGACAAGGTGGTCATCCCCGACCCCACCTACTCCCTCTACGCGGACCTGGTCAGCATGGCCGGTGGCACGGTCGTACCCGTCCCCCTCGCGCCGGACCTGCACTGGGACCTCGACCGGCTTGCCGACGCCCTCACGGACGCCAAGCTCTTCGTCTTCTGCAACCCCAGCAACCCGACCGGGATCGTGCACAGCCGCGACGAACTCGACGCGCTCGCCGAGTTGCTCGACGGCACCTCCACGATCGTCATCTCCGACGAGGCGTACTCCGACCTCGACTACACCGGCAGGCCCTTCAGCTCGACGATCTCGATCGACGGCCTGCGCGACCGCACCGTCTACTGCCAGACCTTCTCCAAGAGCTACGCGATGACCGGCTGGCGCGTCGGCTACCTCTGGGGACCGGCGCCGCTCATCCAGGCGTCCGCCCGCATCCACAACACCTTCAACGGCTCCGTGAACACCTTCGTCCAGGACGCCGCCCTCGCCGCGGTACAGAGCTGCGACGAGGACGTCGCCCGCATGCGCGCCGCGTACGAGCGGCGCGGCGAGATCATGCGCACGGAACTGGCCGCGATCCCCGGCCTCACCCTCAGCGCGCCGGAAGGAGCCTTCTACCAGTTCCCGCGCTACGACCTCGACATGCCCTCCGTGGAGGTCGTCGCGGCGCTGCGCACGCACGGCGTCGCCGTGCGGCCCGGAAGCGAGTTCGGAGCCCGGGGCGAGGGGCACCTCCGGCTGTCGTACGCGGCCGGCCCGGAAGCCATCACCGAGGGCGTCCGCCGGCTGGCCCGTGGCCTCTCGGCTCTTCGGTGACCGCCGTCTCGCAGCCAACGGGGGCTCGACCCATGCGCAGTGACACCGAACGCAACCGCAGGTACCTCATCAAGGCCGCCGCGCGGCTGTTCGAGAACTCGCCGACGCCGGTCAGCCTGGCCGAGATCGCCAAGCACGCCGAGGTGTCCACCGCGACGGCCTACCGGCACTTCTCCTCCGTCGAGGAGATCCTGCACACCTTCCGCGCCGAAGTGGGCTCCGAACTGTGTGACTTCAGCGCACAGCAGACCACGCGGGGTATGGCGAGACTCGAGGCGGTATCGCGCTGCTGGGTTTCCCTCGTCCTCGAACACGGCGGCGCGATGGCGCAGATGCGTTCGCACCGCGGCTACCTGGAGCGGCTCCGCGAAGGGACCGGCTACCTCGCCCCGCAGGCCGAGGCGCTCGCCGAACCACTGCGGCAGACCACCGAGGAACTCGGCCTCGGAGACCTCGGGGACGAAGCCCTGTACCTGTGGAACGCGTTGTTCGACCCACGCGACATCCTCGACCTCATCAAGAGCGGACGTACCGAGGAGGAGGCCGCCACACGCCTGGTGGCCGCGCTGCGCGGCGCCCTGACCGGCTGGTCCACGACGGAGCCGCGATCGGGAGAGTGAGAGACGCCCGCATGCCATCCCGCCCGCGGCCGAAGACCTCAGCCCGCGTCGGTCGCGGGTGGCGCCGTGGTGCCCCGTACTTCGAGGGTCGGCGGCGAGAGGACGGTCTCTGCCGGACGTGCCGGGTCCGCGATCCGGTCCAGGAGGTGCTGCGCGGCGCGGCGGCCGACGTCGTGGCTGGCGTTGTCCACCGTGGTCAGCCACAGGTGCCGCAGGCGTGAGAGGTAGGTGTTGTCGTACCCGACGAGGGAGAGGTCCCGCGGGACCTGGAGGCCCGACTCCTCGGCTGCCGACAGGGCGCCGACGCAGGCGATGTCGTTGAAGGCGAAAACCGCACTCGGCCGCGGCGTGGAACTGAGCAGCCGGACCATGGCCCGGTAGCCGCCCTCTTCGGTCAGGTCGCCCTGCTCGACGAGCGCGGTGTCGGCCAGGCCGTGCTCGCGCATGACCGTCTCGAAGCTGCGCCGTCGCAGCTCGCCGACGACGCCCTGGCCCGCGATGTGGGCGATGCGGCGGTGGCCGAGTCCGATGAGGTGCTCGGTGGCCAGGCGCGCACCGTGCTCGTCGTCGTTGGCGACGACGTCGACGCGGGGGAGCACCGGTTCGCGGGCGCCCGCCACCACGGTGGGGATGTGGGTGGCCGCGGCGCGCAGCACGTTCGAGGGGGGCAGGGTGCCCACGGCTATCAGCCCGTCGACGCGCAGTTCGGTGAAGGTGCGGGTGAGGTCCTCGCCGAGCCGTCGGTTGAGGTGGCCGTCGGCGAGCAGCATGTGCAGGCCGCTGTCGTGGAGACGGGAGTTCATGCCGTCCAGCAGCTCCACGAACCAGGGGTTGCGCATGTCGTTCAGCAGCACGCCGACCGACCGGGTGCGGCGCTCGCTCAGACTGCGCGCGGCGGCGTTGGGCCGGTAGCCGAGATCCTCGACGGCGGCCAGCACGGCCTGCCGCTTCTCGGGGCTCACCTGCTCGGAGCCGCGCAGCACCAGGGAGACCAGCGATTTCGACACGCCGACCCGTTCGGCCACGTCACGGATCGTCGGGGGTCTCATGGATGGACCGTTCCACAGGCCGGTGGCGGGTGTCAAAGGCATTGACACGAGGGAGGACGGGATTCAGGGTGTGATGGAGCAAGAATGGAACGGTCCAATGAAGGGCAGTCATGGCAAGCACGCTCGGCGTCGCCGTCGTGGGATTCGGGTGGATGGGCCGGGTGCACACCCAGGCGTACGCCCGTGTCCCGCACCACTTCCCGCACGTGGGCGCACGCCCGCAGCTGATCTCGGTGGCGGAGGCGGTGCCCGGCCGGGCCGAGGAGGCCGCGGCGCAGTTCGGGTTCGCCTCGGCCACCCGTGACTGGCGAGAGGTGGCGCAGGACCCGCGGGTGCAGGCCGTCAGCATCACCGCGCCGAACTTCCTGCACCGCGAGATCGGCGTCGCGATGGCCGAGGCCGGGAAGCACATCTGGATCGAGAAGCCGGTCGGTCTGACCACCGACGACGCCCGCGCGGTGGCCGATGCCGTCGCCGCGGCAGGTGTGCAGGGAGCGGTCGGCTTCAACTACCGCAACGCGCCCGCCGTCGAGGCGGCCCGCGAGCTCATCGCGTCCGGTGAGCTGGGTACGGTCACCCACGCCCGCGTGCGTCTCTTCAGCGACTACGCGGCCCACCCGGACGGCGCGCTGACCTGGCGGTACGAGCGGGCGCGCGGGGGCAGCGGAGTGCTGGGCGACCTGGCCTCGCACGGCGCGGACCTGGCCCGCTTCCTGCTGGGCGACATCGCGGCCCTGACCGCCGACACCGCGGTCTTCGTTCCCGAGCGGGCCCGTCCGACCGGTGCCACCGCCGGTCACACCCTGGCCACCGGCGGCGAACTCGGCCCGGTCGAGAACGAGGACTACGTCAACTGCCTGCTGCGCTTCGCCTCCGGCGCGCGCGGTGTGCTGGAGGCCAGCCGGGTCTCGGTCGGCGAGCAGAACAACTACGGCTTCGAGGTGCACGGCACCAAGGGCGCGGTGTTCTGGGACTTCCGCCGGATGAACGAGCTGGGCGTGAGCCGCGGCACGACCTACCAGGACCAGCCGGTCAGCACGGTGCACGTCGGCCCGGGCGCCGGTGAGTACGGCGCCTTCCAGCCGGGCGCGGCGACCAGCATGGGCTACGACGACCTCAAGGTGATCGAGGCGTACCGCTTCCTGCGCTCGATCGCCGAGGGCACACCGTACGGAGCCACCCTGGACGACGCCGTGCACAGCGCGGCCGTACTGGACGCCATGACGCAGTCCGTCGACAGCGGAGCGTGGGTGACCCTGGCATGAGCGGCATACGCATCGGCGTGATCGGCGCGGGAAACATGGGCGCCGACCACGTCGCCACGCTCCACCGCCACGTCTCCGGCGCCGAGGTCACGCTGGTCGCGGATATCGACAAGGAGCGTGCGGCCTCGGTCGCCGGTACCGTGCCCGGCGCCCGGGCCACGGACGATGCCTACGCGGTGATCGACGACCCGGAGGTCGACGCCGTCGTCATCGCCTCGCACGACACCACCCACGCCGACCTGTCCGTCGCCGCGGTGCGGGCCGGGAAGCCGGTGCTGTGCGAGAAGCCACTCGCCCCCACGCTCGAGGAGTGCGTGCGGGTCGTCCGGGAGGAGCGGCGGGCCGGAGGGGGACTGATCTCGCTCGGGTTCATGCGCCGCTTCGACCCCGCCCACACGCAGCTCAAGTCCGCCGTTTCGGCGGGGGAGTGCGGCAGCCCGCTGCTCGTACGCTGCGTCAGCCGGGGCGTGTCCTCCGCGCCCGGCTGCACCGACGAGCTGAGCATCACCGGGTCCGCCATCCACGAATTCGACACCGTGCCGTGGCTGCTCGACTCGCCCGTCACCGAGGTCAGCTGGCATGCGCCGCGTTCCACGGCGGCGGTGTCCGGCTTCCGGGACCCTCAGCTGATCCTGCTGCGCACCGCCGACGGCGCCCTTACCACCGTCGAGGTCTTCCTCAACGCCCGCTACGGCTACGACATCCGCTGCGAGGTGGTGGGCGAACACGGCACCGTGGCCCTCACCCATCCGGCCCGGATCGTGGCGGACTCGGCCCGGGCCCGGTCCAGCGGCTATCCCGCCGACTGGCGCCCCCGGTTCGCCGACGCCTACCGGCTCGAACTCCAGGCCTGGACCGATGCCGTGCGTTCGGGAGCCGCGTCGCCGATGGCCACGGCCCGTGACGGGCTGGTGGCGTCCGCGGTGGCCGGGGCCGTCATCGCGTCCATGGAGGACGGTGGCAAAACCATCCCCGTGCAGGTCCCGGAGGTCTGACCCATGCCCGGCACTCCCACCGCCCTGCCCACCGCCCTGCCCGCCGCCCGCACCCCGGACCCGATGGACGCCCCCGCCCTGCGCTGGGGCGTCATGGGCACCGGCTGGATCGCGGAGCGTTTCGTCCGCTCCGTCCACAGGCACACCCGCCAGCGGTTCACGGCCGTGGCCTCCCGCGACGCCGCCCGCGCCGAGGACTTCGCGGGCCGCCACGGCGTTCCCGGGTCCTACGGCTCGTACGAGGACCTCGCCGCCGCGCCCGACGTCGACGTCGTGTACATCGCCACCGAGCACACCGCCCATCTCGCCTGCGCCCGGATCGCGTTGGAGGGCGGCAAGCACATCCTCGTGGAGAAGCCGATCGGCCTGGACGCCGCCCAGGCAGCCGAGATCGCCGAACTCGCCACCGGGCAAGGGCTGTTCTGCGCCGAGGCACTGTGGACGTTCTTCCTGCCCAAGTTCGACGTCATCCGCCAGCTCCTCGACTCCGGTGCCCTCGGTGAGATTCACACCGTGCTGGCGGACCTCGGCGAGTACTTCACTGCCGAACACCGCATCCTGCGCCCCGAGCTGGCGGGCGGCCCGTTGCTGGACCTCGGCACCTACCCCGTCTCCCTGGCCACCTGGGTCCTGGGCGCACCGGCGGAGACGCTGGCCTCGGGCCAGCCGCACCCCGCGGGCGTGAACGGCCAGACGTCGGCGATCCTCCGCGGCCCGCAGGGCAGCCAGGCCGTCCTGCACACCACGTTGTTCAGCGACACCCCCACCACCGCCACCCTCGCCGGCAGCCGGGCCACCCTCAGCCTGCCGGGCCCGTTCTACCAGCCCGGCGACCTCGTCCTCACTCCGTCGGGCGGTGGCACGCAGCTGACGTACACCGAACCGCGAACCGCCCACGACGCCCTGTACTACGAGGCCGCCGAGGTGGCCCGGTGCATCGCGGCGGGCCTGCGGGAGACGCCGTTGCGGCCCCTGGAGGATTCGGTCGTCACGCTGCGGGCGATGGATGAGATCCGCAGGCTGTGCGGCATCACCTTTGACCAGTAACTCTGAGCCCCGTTTGGCTCGTTCATTTCGGTGACGTCCGGCCCGTCGGCGGATACGGTCTGGTAGGACCGCTTTTTCAGCACCACAGGACGGGTCCCAGTGCCATGACAGCCATCACCACGATCGAACTCGACGACGGCTCACTCCTGCGGGTGGAGACGACCACGCCCACCCCCTCCCGCCCGTCATCCGGCGACCCGTACGAACCCATCGGCAGGCAACGGATGGCAGACGCCGTCGGGGACGCCGCCGACACCCTGCGCAACGCGGTGGACCGGGTGCGCCCGGCCGTCCAGGACGTCGTCGACTCGCTGCGCACGATGTCGTCCCGCCCGGACCGGATCACGCTGGAGTTCGGCATGAAGGTGACCGCCGAGGCCGGTGTGGTCCTCGCCAAGACCGCCGGTGAGGCGCACTTCACCGTGGGAGTTGAATGGGGGCCCGGCGAGCGTGACCGAAGCGATGCACCCTAGTCCTCTGCCGCGCGGGGCCCGGTACGAGCGGGGCGCCGCCCGGGTGTTCGGCTCCGACGGGGTGGTCGCGGGCGCGGGCTTCCTCGTGGCCGACCGGCTCGTGTGCACCTGCGCCCACGTGGTGCGGGAGTCGGGAGGGGGCCGTCCCGAGGGACCGGTCTCCGTGGACTTTCCACTGCTCACCGGCGCCGACGCGGGAGCCCCGGTCCTCGCCGAGGTGGAATCCTGGCGGCCGGAGGACGACATCGCGGTCCTGCGCCTGGCCGACGCGGTGGACGGTACGGAGCCGTTGCCGTTCGTGGACGGTACAGGCGATGAGTGGGGCGGGGAGATCCGCGCCTTCGGCTTCCCCGAGGACGCGCCACGCGGGGTGAACGCCACCGGCGTGCTGCGCGGCCGGCAGCGTGCCGACCGGCTCCAGCTCGACTTGGCGGCGCACGGAGTGCCCATCGGGCGGGGGTTCAGCGGGGCCGCGGTCTGGGACGTGGCGGGCAGCGCCGTGGTCGGGATGCTGGTCACCCGCGGGCGGTACGGCATCAGCGGCACCGCGTATCTGATCCCGGTGGACCGGCTCCTCGGATCGGACGTGTCCCTGCCCTGCCCGTTCCGCGGTCTGGACCGGTTCGAGGAGGACGACGCCCGGTACTTCCACGGCCGGGAGAACGAGGTGCGCGAGCTGGTGGCGGCGCTGGACTCCCGGCCCCTCACCGTCCTGGTCGGCCCCTCGGGCAGCGGTAAGTCGTCCCTGCTCAGAGCCGGGCTGTTGGCGGACCTGCGGCGCCGTCGCACGCCGTCGGCCCTGCGCGTGCCCCGGCCCGCCGACGAAACCGGCGCCACGCCCGAGCACGCCGACGCCTGGGTCGCCGAGGCCGTCACCGCGGTCTGGCACGGTGCCGTGCCCGACACGAGCGCCCGCCAGGAGCGCCTCGACGCGGTGCGCGAGGCGTGTGCCGGGTCCGAGGGGGAGCGGATCGCCCTGCGGGGCCGCCTGTGCGACGAACTCGGGCCGAGGGGCGCCGTGCTCCTTCTCGACCAGTTCGAGGAGTACGCCGCCGACGCGCCGCACGGAGCGCTGCGGGCCTTCCACCTGCTGTCGGCGCTGACGCAGGCCCCCGACCCGGCACAGGGTGGCGGACTGCGTGTCGTACTGACCGCGCGGCCCGCCACCCTGGAGGCGCTCACCGCGGCCGGCACCTCGGCATCGCTGGGCCGCGCGGTGACGTTCCTCGCCCCGATGACCGAGGAGGCGCTCACCCGCGCCGTCGAGGAACCGGTCAGGACCGTGCCCGGGCTCCGCCTCGAGGACGGCCTGATCCGGCGTCTGGTGAACGACGCCGTCGGCGAGCCGGGCTGCCTGCCGCTGCTCCAGTTCACGCTCACCCAGCTGTGGCACCGCCGCGAGGCCAACGCCCTGACGCACGCCGCATACGAGGAGATCGGCGGCGTCGGGGGCGCCCTGGCCGCGTACGCCGACACCACCCTCGACCAGTGCCTCGCGCACAGCGGCACGGCCGAGGACGCCGCCCGTCGCCTCTTCCAGCAGCTCGCCCGGCCCGACGGCCGGGGAGGGTTCACCCGCCGCGCCCTGCCGACCGGCCAACTGCCCTCGGAGCAAGCGGAGTTGGCGCGCACGCTGGCCGGGCGCCGCCTCCTCGTATGGGACGTCGCGCAACGCGCCGCCGACGAGGGCTCCGGCGGCACCGTGCACGTGGTCCACGAGGCACTGCTCCGGGAATGGCCGCGCGTGGCGGGCTGGCTGCGCGACGGCGCCGACTTCCGCGAGTGGCAGGACCGCACCGCGGGGGACGCCGCCGAATGGGAGGAGCGCGGTCGGCCCGCGGGACTGCTGCCGCACGGGGTGCGCCTGGCCCAGGGCCTGGAGTGGCTGAGTGTCCGTCCCGAAGACCTCACCGACCTCGAACGGGCCTACCTGGAGGCGGGGCGACGGCGGCAGCGGCGAGGGCTGCGACGACTGTGGGGCCTCACCGGACTCGTCACCGCACTGGCGCTGGTGGCAACGGCACTCGCGGTGGACACCTACCGGGCCCGTCAACGGGACCTGCGCGAGCTGCGCACGGCCGCCGCCGCGGAGCTGAGCGAACTGTCCGGCGACACGGCGGAGCGCTCACCGGACAGCGCGTTCCGCTACGCCGCGGGCGCCTGGCAGGCGCGGCACACGCCGGAGGCGCAGCAGGCCCTGTTCGGTCAGTACGTCCGTGCGCACGACGTGGTGTCCTCGCACAGCGGGCTGTGGCGGGGCTCGGCGCAGACGATGAAGGTGACACCGGACGGCCGGACTCTCGTGGTGATCTCCCAGCCGGACGGCAAGGCCGCCTTGGATGTCACGGCCGTCACCGGTGCCCGCGAGGGCAGACCACGCGCGACACGGCTGCGCGGCGTACCCACCGACCTCGGATTGGGCGGCCTTCAGGACGCGGTCAGCGACGACGGCCGGCGCTACTCGATGGCGACGGCGGACGGGAGTGTCCTGCTCTGGGACCTGACCGATACCGTCCCCCGGCCGCACACCGTGTCCGGCCCGTTGGCCGACCGCGGGGACGTCTACGAATCATCGGTGGACTTCTCCGAGGACGGCAAGCGCCTGCTGCACTTCTTCCGCTTCGAGGAGCCGCGCCCCGAGGACGCCGGACGACGGGCGCTGGTGCGTCTGTGGGACGCGGCAACCGGCCGGAAACTGCCCATGTCCCAACGGTCCGTGGACCGGCGGGAGCCCCGGAATCCCAGCTCCGCCTGGCTGCTCGGGAACGGGGACCGGATCGCCGTGACCGCTGACCGGCAGGTGAGCGGCGGGCGGCAGCCACGCTTCGAGCGCTCTCTCGACATCCATGCCACCGATTCCGGCGAGCGCGTCCGCCGGGTCTACCGGCAGATGGACATCCTGGGAGAGCAGCAGGCCGACCGGGGGCGCGGTGTCTGGGTGACGCCGGAGGACGGCGCCGCCCGCTGGTACTCCATGGTGCCCGGAGCGAACCAGCCGAGCGGCACGCTCCCGGGGAGCATCAGGCGCGTGGACGGGACGGGAACCCACCTCGTCGACGAGAACGGCACGACGTCGGCCCAGCGGGGCGATTTCCGGCGCGTCACGATCCTCGACGCACGCGGCGGCCACCGCTATTGGACCGCCACGGTGCCGGGCAAGGCGCATTCCATGGGTGTCGCGGTCGCCGGAAGCGGTCCGGGCCCGCGCACACTGCTCACCGCCGAGGGCAATTCCCTGCTTCGGGTGCGGGCCGTACCGGCGCCCCCGCCGCTTCAGGCCCGTGACGACGACACATCGGCGACCGATGCCGCCCTCGCCGGAGAAGCCGACGGCCCGCGCACCGCACGCCTGTACCGGGGGCGGCTCGAGGTGCTGGGCCCCGGCGTCCAGCGGCGCGACACGCTTCTTCCCGAGCGCGTCCGCAAGCAGAAGGACCTCGGCCTCCGGCTGCTCTGGGTCGATCGTAAGGGTGCGGACGCGCTGCTGGTCTGGTCCGAGAAGTCCACCACCGCGCTCCTGTACGACGCCGACACCCTGCGCCCGCGCGGGAGGGTCACCTGGGACTGCGGCCGGGCGGGCAGCCCGGTCTGGAACGCGCCGCAGGACATCGTGCAGACGGCCGGCGGTGAACTGGTGGTCCTCTGCCGGGGCGGCAGCCTGGTCCGGCTCGACCCGCGCAGCGGAGTCCAGAGCGGCGGCCCCGTCCACCTGGAGCGGACCCCGCCGGAATCGGGCGCCATCCCCGAAACGGGTCAGCTCACCCCGAGGCCGGGCCGTCGGGACCAAGTGGCGGTGGTCATGGACCCATGGCGGGAGCGCGGCCGGGCCGAGGTGTGGGACGCGCGGCGCGGCACCCGCGTCGCACGGCTCGAAGGCGCTCCGCTCCGCTACAACGGGACGGACTGGCTGGCCTTCACCCCCGACGGCGACCGGCTTGCCGCGCTCGAAGAGGACCGCAGGGTGGCGTGGTGGCGGGTGGACGGCGAGCGCAGGGACGGCGACCGGACCCGTCGCCTGGAGGATGCCGAGGGGCTTCTGGGCGTGGCGGGCGACGGAACCCTCGTCGTCAGCTTCCTCGGGCACATCGGTCTGGTCTCTCCCGGGGGTGAGCTGCTCGGCCGCCTCGAAGGGCCTGCGGCGGAAAGCCCGGCCGCCTGGCGCCTCACCGGCGATACGCTGCGCCTCCTCAGCCCCCGCGACGACCTGACCCTCCGCCTTTCCCCCGGCCAATGGCACCGGACCCTGTGCTCGGCCCTGCACGGCTCCTACACCCCCGCCCAGCGCGCCGCCCCGCGCCTGGGCATGTCGCGGGACACAGAGCCGTGCCCGGGTGACGAGTGATCCATGCCCGCACGGGCACTGCCGTCGCGTCCGTATCGGTCAGGCGGCGGCCCCCGCGTGGCCGTGCAGGCGCGCGACCACCGCGGTCAGCTGCGCGGCGACCTCCGCGTCATCGGCCGGGTGGGTCTCCGCGAAGCGGGTCAGCGAACCGGGGATGGAGAGCTTGACGTCCTCCAGCACCTTGCCACCGGCGATGCCCGCGGCCTTGCGGGTCTCGTCCTGCGCCCACACACCGCCGTACTGGCCGAAGGCGGTGCCGACGACGGCGACCGGCTTTCCGCCGAACGCTCCGGCGCCGAACGGGCGGGACAGCCAGTCGATGGCGTTCTTCAGGACGGCCGGGATGGTGCCGTTGTACTCGGGCGAGACGAGCAGGAAGGCATCGGCGGACGCCGCGGCCTCGCGCAGCTTGGCGGCGGCGGTCGGGACGTCGTCCTTGACGTCGATGTCCTCGTTGTAGAACGGGATCTCGGCCAGGCCCTCGAAGATCTCCACGTCCGCGCCCTCGGGAGCGAACGTGACGGCCGCCTCGGCGAGCTGGCGGTTGTGCGAACCGGCGCGAAGGCTGCCGACGAGCGCGAGAATACGAACAGACATGCGAACTCCACGGTGCTTAAACGTTGCCACTGTCATCCGGACCGAGGTCCGTTTAATGTTGTAGCAGCTAACCGGACCACGGTCCAGTTTTCTTTTCTCATGCTTTACGCTGTTTTCATGTCCAGCGCCCTGCCCTCTTTGCCGACGCCACAACAGCCGCTCGGCGAGCCCGAGTTGCTCCAGCTCGGCCCCGCCGGGGACGAGCCGTGCCTGCGGGCCGACGCGGCGCGCAACCGCGCCCGGCTGCTGGAGGCCGCCGCCCGGCTGATCGCCGAGCACGGCGTTGCCGGGGTGACGATGGAGGCGGTGGCCGCCGCCGCCCAGGTGGGCAAGGGGACCGTCTTCCGCCGCTTCGGCGACCGCACCGGACTCCTGATGGCGCTGCTGGATCATTCCGCGAAGACGCTTCAGGCGGACTTCCTCGGCGGGCCGCCGCCGCTGGGCCCCGGAGCGCCGCCCGAGGAGCGTCTGCGGGCGTTCGGCGTGGCGCTGCTGCACCGCTCGGCGGAGCAGCTGGACCTGCAACTGGCGGCCCAGCCGGAGCCCGCTCGCCGGTTCGCCCACCCGTCGGCTCAGGCCCTCACCACGCACGTCACCGTCCTGCTGCGGCAGATCACACCGAACGCCGACTGTGATCTCCTGGCCCAGGTGCTGATGGGATATCTCGACCCTGCCCTGATCCACCACCTGACCCGGCAGCGCGGGATGCCCCTGGAGCGGCTGGAGGTGGGCTGGGCGGACCTGGTCGCCCGGGTGACGGGTACGGAGCCGCGTTGAGCCCGCGAACCCGCTGAGGCTTCCGGCCTCAGACGCGATCGACGGCTTCCTCGGCACTCGTGAGCCGGGGCCGGGGCGCGTTCTCCCGGCGCGGGAGCATCAGCGGGGTGGCCAGGAGGACGATTCCGGCGGCCGCGACCGCGATACGGGGGCTGGTGGCGGCGGCCAGCAGACCCCACAGGGCGGTCATCGCCGCGATGGCGGCGCTGCTGCTGACCGACCACGCGGTCAGGGTACGGGCGACCCGGTCGGGGCCGGTGTGGTCGAGCCGGTAGGTGGCCAGCAGGGGAGCGAACAGGCCGCAGCACGTCACCAGGCCGAGCTGGACGCCGATGACCAGGACGATCCCGGGGACACCGGGACCGACGAACGCCAGCCCCACGGGCCAGCACGCACGCAGCGCCCCGGCGGTGAGGAGCATCCTGTGCTGCCCGAACCGCGCGGCGAGCGGGCGCGCCAGGCGGGCGCCGATGAGGCCACCGAGGCAAGGGGCCGCGAACGCCAGGCCGTACTGCCAGGGGGCGAATCCGAGGTCGCCCAGCAGGAGTACGGCCAGCAGCGGCTCGGAGGCCATGATCAGACCGTTGACCACGATCGCGTTGAAGAACAGCGGCCGCAGCCCGGGGTGGGTGAGGATGTGGCGCCACCCTTCGAGCAGGTCGCCCGCGCGCAGCCGCCGGGTGCCGGTGCGCGCGGGGCGCGGTTCCGTCCCGCCGATGGCGCGGATGCCCAAGCCCGAGAGCAGATAGCTGACCGCGTCGGCCACGATGGTGGTCACCGGGCCGAACATCCCGATCGCGGCCCCGCCGAGGGGCGGTCCGACCACCGTCGCGGTCCATGTCGTGGACTCGAACCGGCTGTTCGCGACGAGCAGGTCCTCCGGCGGCAGGAGCCCTTTCAGGTACGCGCCACTGGCGGCGTTGAAGGCGATGTTGGCCGCGGCGACGGCGACGGACACGACCAGGAGTTGTGCGAAGGTGAGCCGGCCGAGCGCGAACGCGGCGGGGACGCTCATCATCGCCGCGAACCGGATCAGGTCCATCGCCACCATGACCGGCCGCTTGCGGCGGAACTCCACCCACGGCCCGAGCGGCACCGCGACCAGGGCCCCCACGGCGCGCCCCGCGGCGGCCAGCGCCGCCACCTCGGCCGGTCCGGAGTGCAGGACGAGGACCGCGACCAGGGGAAACGCGCCGAAGCCGAACCCCGTTCCGTACGCGCTGACCGCGTACGCCGCCCACAGCCACCCGAAACGACGCCCCAGCGTTCGTCTGCCCGCCATGCCGTATGCCCTCTCGCCGCCGACCCGCACCCACCACACGCTGACCGTCGGTATCCAAGCGAGGAGAGGGGCCCGGAGCAAACAACCGATCCGTCGCACGACACAACCAGCGGTTGTGCGGATATCCTGCCCGGCGTGGATCTCGACGCCGTGCGCACCTTCGTGGCCGCCGCGGAGGCGGGGCGGTTCCAGGACGCCGCCACCGACCTGGCGGTCACCCAGCAGGCCGTCTCCAAGCGCATCGCCACGCTGGAGAAGACCCTCGCGGTGCGGCTGTTCACCCGCACCGCGCGGGGAGCGAAGCTCACCATCGACGGACAGGCGTTCCTGCCCCACGCCCGCGAACTCCTCCAGGCCGAAGCGCGGGCGGTCGCCTCCGTGTCCCCCGGCCGCCGCGCGCTGCGCGTCGACGTGATCGGCCGACGGCTCGCCCCGGCCGCCGCGCTGCGCGACTTCCACCGCGCGCACCCCGAGGCCGCGCTGGACGTCGTGACCCTCGTGGACGTCGACACGGCCATCGACGCCCTCCGTTCCGGCACCATCGACGCGTCCTTCCGCGCCGTCACCATGCCCGGCCGGAAGCTCCCCGACGACATCGGCGCCACCCGGGCCTTCGACGAGCCCGTGCAATTCCTCACCGGACCGGCCCACGAACTCGCCACCGCCCGCGCGGTCATGCCCGCCGAACTCGCCGGACACCGGATCTGGATGCCCGGCCTCGTCCCCGGCACCGAGTCGACGGCCTACTACGACGACCTCGCCACCGCGTTCGGGCTGACCATCGAGATCACCGGCCCCGACTTCGGGACCGAGCCCCTGCTCGACACCGTCGCCGACTCCCGGTCCCTGGCCACCTTCGTCGGCGAACAGACCCGCCTCGTCTGGCCCGCCGAGCACGACCTGCGCCGCATCCCCCTGCGCGACCCGATTCCGGTCTACCCGCACTCCCTGCTGTGGCACCGCGACAACCCCCACCCGGCGCTCGACGCCCTCCGCCGCCACTTCGCCTCCGGCCGGTTCGACCACTCCGCCGCCGGGACCTGGACACCCGCCTGGGCACACTGAACCGCCGGGCGATCGCCGCAGGCCCCCGGCGTCTCCGGTCGTGGCGGGACGTACTCTCGAGCCCACGAACAGCAGCCGCGGTCGGAGGAACGATGTCAGGCGCATGTTGCGCCCCCAGCTCAGGGGGCGGCGACCAGGAGAACCCCGAACCGTCCACCGCGCCGACGGTCCAGGCCCCGGAGCGGGACCGGGCGCAGGGGCTGCGCGCCATGCTGCGCATCCCCGGGGGGACGTATCTGATGGGAGGCGACGACGCAGATGCGTTCCCCGAGGACGGTGAGGGCCCGGTCCGGGAGGTGCGGATGTCGCCATTCCGCATCGACGCCACCGCCGTCACCAATCGGCAGTTCGCGGCGTTCGTGCGCGGCAGCGGCTACCGGACCGACGCCGAGCGCTACGGCTGGTCCTTCGTGTTCTACGCGCTCGTCCACCCCGGCGCCCGGAACATGGTGCGCGACGGCACGGTGGCGCAGGCGCCCTGGTGGCTGGCGGTCGAAGGGGCGTGCTGGCGGGCGCCCTACGGGCCGGGGTCGTCATGGACCGAGCTGTCGAACCACCCCGTCGTCCACGTCTCCTGGCGCGACGCCTCCGCCTACGCGGCCTGGGCGGGCAAGCGCCTGCCCACGGAGGCGGAGTGGGAGATGGCGGCGCGTGGCGGTCTGGAACGCTCCCGCTTCCCCTGGGGGAATGAGCTGCTGCCCCGCGGGCACCACCGCTGCAACATCTGGCAGGGGAAGTTCCCGCAGGTCAACACGGGCGAGGACGGATATCTGGGGACCGCGCCGGTCAAGTCCTACCGCGCCAACAACTACGGCCTGTACAACACATCGGGCAACGTGTGGGAATGGTGTTCCGACTGGTGGAGCACCACATGGCACGCGGCCGACCGCCCGGAGACCCGCCACGATCCGGCCGGACCTCCCACCGGGGAGGCGAAGGTGATCCGCGGCGGCTCCTATCTGTGCCACGCGTCGTACTGCAACCGCTATCGCGTCGCCGCGCGCACGTCCAACACCCCCGACAGCAGCACCGGCCACATGGGATTCCGCTGCGCCGCGGACCTGCCCGGCACCCCCTGACGCACCGGACCCGCCGACCGCCCGCCCGGGCCCCGGACAAGGGGTGGGGGTGGTTGACACAGGCAACGGGAGCGGGTGAAACTGACGCCCAGATTACTGGTAAGGCCAGTTAACTGGAGCCCCTCTCCCGGAACCTCCAGGGGTCTGCCGGCCGCGCAAAGGAGCGTTCTGGATGACCAACGCCTCCCCGCATACGCCGTCCGCGAGCGGGACCTTCCAAGGCAAGATCGGCACCACCTACGAGGAGTCGACCCCGTGGTGGCCCGAGGAGCAGAAGCTGCCCGAGGACACGCCCAATGTCGTTGTCATCGTGCTCGACGACGTCGGTTTCTCCGACCTCGGCTGCTTCGGCTCGGACATCGACACCCCGGCCATGGACGCCCTCGCCACCGGCGGCCTGCGCTACGCGAACTTCCACACCACCACGCTGTGTTCGCCGACCCGTGCCTCGCTGCTGACCGGCCGGAACCATCACTCCGTCGGCATGCGGATGCTGTCCAACTTCGACACCGGCTTCCCCAGCGGCCGCGGCCGGATCACCACGGCCGCCGCGACCCTGCCCGAGGTGCTGCGGGACAACGGCTTCAACACCATGGCCGTGGGCAAGTGGCATCTGGCGCCGATGGAGCAGACCACCCCGTCCGGGCCGTACACGCAGTGGCCGCTGTCGCGCGGGTTCGAGCGCTACTACGGGTTCCTGGAAGCCGAGACGGACAGCTTCTATCCGGAGCTGTTCTACGACAACCACGCCGTGGATCCGCCGAAGACCCCGGAAGAGGGCTACCACCTCAGTGAGGACCTGGTCGACCGGTCGATCGAATTCGTCCGCGACCAGACGTCGGTCACTCCGGACAAGCCCTTCTTCCTGTATCTGGCGTTCGGCGCGGCCCACGCCCCGCACCAGGCCCCCCAGGAATACCTGGACAAGTACCGGGGCCGGTTCGACCACGGCTGGGACGCCGAGCGCGCCACCCGGCACGCCCGCCAGATCGAACGCGGCATCCTGCCACCCGGCACCGAACTGGCGCCGCGCAACCCCGGGGTCGTGCCCTTCGACGAGCTGTCGGACGACGAGCGGAAGCTGGCCGTACGCCTCCAGGAGGCCTATGCGGCGATGCTCGACCACACCGACCACCACATCGGGCGGCTGATGGAGTTCCTGGAGCAGATAGGCCAGATGGAGAACACCATCACCATCCTGCTCTCGGACAACGGGGCCAGCCAGGAGGGCGGGCAGAAGGGTTCCCTCAACCCCACCGCGTTCCAGAACGGCATCGCCGAGGACCTGGGGGAGATGGTCGCGCGGATCGATGACATCGGCACCACGCGCGCCCACGCCAACTACCCGTGGGGCTGGGCACAGGCGGGGAACACGCCGTTCAAGCGCTACAAGCAGAACACCCACGAGGGCGGCGTCCGCTGCCCGCTCATCGTGCAGTGGCCCCGCGGGCTGCCGCACACCGGCGAGGTCAGGCAGCAGTTCCACCACGTCAACGACATCGTCCCGACCCTCTTCGAAACGCTCGGTGTGCAGGCCCCCGAGGTCTACAACGGCATCCCGCAACTGCCGATCCACGGCGTCAGCATGGCCTACACCTTCGGCTCGCCGACCGCGCCCACGCGCAAGGAAGCCCAGTACTTCGAGATGTTCGGGCACCGCGCGATCTGGCACGACGGCTGGAAGGCGGTCGCCTTCCACCAGCGCGGCACGTCCTTCGACGAGGACCAGTGGGAGCTGTACCACCACGACACCGACTTCTCGGAGTGCAACGACCTGGCGCGGGAGCGGCCCGAGCAACTCCAGAAGATGATCGCCCGCTTCTGGGTGGAGGCGGGGAAGTACGACGTGCTGCCGCTGGACGACCAGGGGTTCGCCTACCGGGCGAAGATTCCGCGCCCCGGCTCGCCGCGCCTGCGCACCACCTTCACCTACTACCCCGGCATGGCCCATCTGCCCATCGCAGCGGTGCCACCGGTGATGAACCGCGCGCACCGCATCACCGCGCACGTCGACCGCGCCACCGCGTCGGACGAGGGCGTCCTGGTGTCCCTGGGGAACATCAGCAGCGGATACGTGCTGTACGTCAAGGACAACCGGCTGGTCTACGAGTACAACTTCCTCGGCACCCGGTACACGGTGACCTCGGAGGAAGAACTCCCCACCGGCCCGGCGGAGTTGACGTTCGAGTTCGTGAAGACCGGCGACATGCGGGGTGTCGGACACCTCTCCGTGTCGGGGAGGCCGGCCGGAAGCGCGGACATTCCGCGGGTCCTCCCGCACTTCCTGGGATGGCAGGGCCTCGACGTCGGCCGGGACACCCTGTCGCCCTCCTCGTCCAGCTACGAGGGCGAGTTCGCGTTCACGGGGACGTTCGAGAAGGTCGTCTTCACGGTCGCGCCGGACGAAGAGGGCGCGGAGCCCTTCGAGCGCATCGACTGATACGCGCACCGAGTGATACGACAGCTTGAAGGCCCCTCTTCCGGGTGAACCACCCTGGAAGAGGGGCCTTGAGCGTGCCCGGCGCCCGTCAGCTGGGCGGCGTGAAGCGACCGTCGATCGCCGTCCAGCCACCGTCCACGAAGAGCTGGCTGCCCGTGACGAACGACGACGCGTCCGACGCGAGGTAGACGACGGCACCGGCCAGCTCGTCCGGCCGGGACCAGCGGCCCAGGGCGCTCTTGGACGCGTAGGCCTCCGACCACTCCGGCACGGCCCTGATCTGCGCGGTCAGCGGTGTGTCCACGACGCCCGGGGCGACGGTGTTCACGCGCACGCCGGACGGGCCCAGCTCGGCCGCCGCCGTCCGCATCATCTGGACGAGTCCGGCCTTCGTGGCCGCGTACACCCCCTGCCCAGGCTCGACGGCCACCGCGCGGATCGAGCTGAAGCCGATGATGCTTCCCCCGCCGCGCTCGGCCATGCCCCGGCCGAACGCCCGCACCAGGTCGAACGACGCCCGCAGATTGAGCGCCACGACCCGCTCGAACTCCTCCGCCGTGTAGTCGAGCAGCGGCTTGCGCACATTGGTCGCGGCGGTGAAGACGAGCACGTCGACGGGGCCGATTTCCTCGGCGGCGCGTGCGACCGCCTCGCCGTCGAGCACGTCGAGGGCGTACGGGACGAGGCCCGGCCCCATCGACGCCGACTCCGTGGCCGCCGTCAGATCGCGGTCGGCGCACACGACGGTGGCGCCGTGCGCGGCGAGGGCCAGGGCGCACTCGCGGCCGATTCCGCTGCCCGCGCCCACCACGACGGCCTTGCGGCCATCGAGCCTGAACAGACGGGAGTACGCCTCCACCGCGTGGGTGTGGTCCTTCGTTTCCATGGTCCTCACGGCTTCGTTGTCGTCGGACGGATCACTGCCATACGGGTCACGGTGAGCTCTTCGATGGCGAACCTCGGGCCTTCCCTTCCGGCCCCGGAGTCCTTCACGCCGCCGTACGGCATGACGTCGGAACGGAATCCGGGAACCTCGTTGACGACCACTCCGCCCACCTCCAGGCGGTCGAGAGCGGTGAACGCCGTGTCCAGGGCGCTGGTGTAGACGCTCGCGTGCAACCCGTAGCGCGAGTCGTTGACCAGGTCGAACGCCGTGTCCAGATCGGGGACGGAGCGCACCGCCACCACCGGGCCGAAGACCTCCTCGTCCCAGACGGGCAGGGCGCCGTCCACGTCGAGCAGCACGGTGGGCTCGATCACCCCGTCGGTGACGCCGCCTCCGGCTACCAGGGACGCCCCCGCCGCCACCGCCTCGTCCCGCCACGCGCACACCCGCTCGGTCGACCGCTGGTCGATGAGCGCCGAGACGCGCGTCTGCGGATCGCGGGGATCGCCCACGGTCACCTGGGCCACCCGCTCCGTCAGGCGGTCCACGAACTCCTTGCGCACCGCGTCCACGACGATGACCCGCTGCACACTGATGCACGCCTGGCCCGACGCGTAGTACCCGCCGCGCACCACCGCGTCGGCGGCGGCGTCGAGGTCGGCGTCGGCGGCCACCACCAGGGCGGCGTTGGAGCCGAGTTCGAGCAGCACCTTGGTGGGTGCCGCGTCCCGGGCGATCCGGTGGCCCACGGCGGCGGAACCGGTGAAGGACACCGCCCCGATCCGGCGGTCCGTGGTCAGCGCGACGCCCACCTCCGGCCCTCCGGTCACCAGCTGCACCGCGGCCTGCGGCGCGCCGCCGGAGCGCAGGGCCTCGCGGAGGAGGTGCACCAGCCACAGGGTGGCCAGCGGCGTCTGCGGGGCGGGCTTGGCGATGACCGGGCAGCCGGCGGCCAGCGAGGGCGCGATCTTGTGCGCGGCGAGCAGCAGCGGGTAGTTGAAGCCCGAGATGCCCACCACCACGCCGATCGGCTTGCGGGTCCAGAAGCCGAGCAGCCCCTCACCCGACGGCAGCAGGTCCAACGGCACCGTCTCCCCGTGCAGCCGGGCCACCTCCTCGGCCGCCGTCAGCAGGGTCAGCAGGGTGCGGTCCACCTCGACACGGCAGTCGACCAGCGGCTTGCCGGTCTCCAGGACCAGGAGCCGCTCGAAGTCCGCGCGCCGGGAGGCGATGGCCTCGTGGGTCGCGAGCAGCGCGGCCCTGCGGGTGTGCGAGGGGAGCCGTCCGACCTGCTCGCGGAGGGCGACGGCCGCGTCGACCGCGGCGCGCGCGAGGTCGGTGTCCCCGACGGGGGCCCGGGCGACGAGCGTCCCGTCGTAGGGGAAGCGGACGTCCTCGGTGGCGGGTGCCTCGACCCAGCGGTCGCCGATGGGAAGACCCTCGGGAAACTCCAGTACCACGGGGGGTTCGCCGTCGGCGGGTTGGACGTGGGTGGTCACGGTCGGTACTCCCGGTTGAGGTCGGCCGCCGTCACCCCGGACAGTGCCTTGCCCAGGGTCGGAACGGCGGCGATCAGCCTGCGTGTGTAGGAATGTTGCGGGTCCTCGTACACCTGCTCCGTGTCCCCGGTCTCCACGATCTGTCCGGCGTGCATGACCGCGACCCGGTCGCACACATGGCGGACCACGGACAGGTCGTGGGAGACGAAGACCAGCGTCAGGGACAACTCGTCGACGAGGTCGGCGATCAGGTTGAGCACCTGGGCCCGTACGGACACGTCCAGGGCGCTCACCGGCTCATCGGCCACGATGATCTTCGGACGGGGGGCGAGGGCGCGCGCGATCGAGATGCGCTGCCGCTGGCCGCCGGAGAACTGGTGCGGATAACGGTCCGCCGCGTCGGCGCGCAGGCCGACGGCCTCCAGCAGCTCGGCCACCCGCTCCCGGCGGTTCCCGTGCCCCTGGGCGACGAGCGGCTCGGCCACGATGTCGCCCACCCGCATGCGCGGGTCCAGCGAACTCATCGGGTCCTGGAACACCAGTTGGAGCCGCTCGCGGACGAACCTCAGCCGTCGCTCCCGGAGCCCGGTGATGTCCCGGCCGTCGATCGCGACACTGCCGCTGGTGGGGCGGTCGAGCCCGGCCAGAATCCGCAGCAGGGTCGACTTGCCGCACCCCGACTCGCCCACGATGCCGAACCGCTGTCCCTGGGGGACGGCGAAGCTGACGCCGCGCAGGGCGTGCACGGGCGGGCTGGGGTGGCGCAGCGAGGTGCGCGGCCGCCGGTAGTCGCGGGTGACGTCGCGGACGTCGATGGCGTTCGCGGGGCCGGTCCGCTGCCCGGGCGCGAGAGGGACGCTGGTCGGCTGCTCAGCCACGGCCGGCCTCCTGGTTCGCGGGTGTGCCGGTCCCGGGGGCGCCGCTCTCGGGTACCGGGTGGAAGCAGGCGTAGCCGGAGTCCGGGCCGGTGGAGACCCAATCCGGCCTGGTGGCGCACTCCTCGGTCGCCTCGGTGCATCTGTTGCGGAAGACGCATCCGGCGGGGAACTGCCCGGCGGGCGGGACCGATCCGCCGATCGTGACCAGCCGCCCGCGGTCGTCGACCGCGGTCAGGTCGGACGCGCCGATCAGGCCCTGGGTGTAGCGGTGCCGGGGGCGCGTGAACACCTCCCGGACCGGGCCGGACTCGACCAGCCGCCCGCCGTACATCACCAAGACCCGCTCGCAGGCCGTGGCCACCACGGCGAGGTCGTGGGTGATGAAGAGCATGGCCGACCTGCGGTCCTGGACGCCCCGCACGATCAGGTCGAGCACCCGCGCCTGCACCGTGACGTCGAGCGCGGTGGTGGGTTCGTCGCAGACCAGGAGTGCCGGGTCGTTCGCGAGGGCGATGGCCAGTACCACCCGCTGCCGTTGGCCGCCGGAGAACTGGTGCGGGTAGGCGTCCGCGGCGGACGCGGGATCGGGAAGCCCCACCTGGGCGAGCAGTTCCACGGCGGCGGCGCGGGCGGACGCCCGGTCGGGCCGGGTCCGGTGGATCAGCAGCACCTCGGCGATCTGCCGCCCAACCTTCATGGTGGGGTTCAGGGCGGTCATGGGCTCCTGGAAGACCATGGCGATCTCCTTGCCCCGCACCCGGGACATCCGCGCCTCGTCGGCACCCACCAGGTCGTGGCCGACTCCGGCGAGCCGCACCGACCCCGTGGCCCGGAGGCCCTCGGGGAGCAGGCCCATGACGCTCAGCGCGGTCAGCGACTTGCCCGACCCCGACTCACCGATCAGCCCGACCCGCTCACCGGCGCGGATGGTGAAGTCGACGTCCTCGACGAGCGTGCGGCCGCCGACGGTGACGTCGAGGTTCCGCACGGACAGGACATCATCGGGGGAGCCCTGCCCGGAGGCCGGTCCCGTGGCGGGTGCCGTGTCAGGTACCGGGGTCATCGGTGGTCCTCCAGCTTGGGGTCGAAACGGTCGCGCAGGCCATCGCCGAGCAGGTTGAACCCGAGCACCGCCACCGCGATGGCGGCGCCGGGGAACACCGCGAGCCGGGGAGCGATCGACAGCAGCTCCTGGCTCTCCTGCAACATCCGGCCCCAGGACGGTGTGGGGGGCGGGGTGCCGAAGCCCAGGAAGGACAGCGCGGCTTCGGCGAGTACGGCGATGGCGAAACCGACCGACGCCTGCACGATGACGAGACTGCTGACGTTGGGCAGGACGTGCCGCACGGCGATCGCGAACGGCCCGCGGCCCGCCGCCCGCGCGGCGATGACGTACTCGGTCTGCATGACCTGGAGCGTGCCGCCGCGGATCAGCCGGGCGAAGTGGGGGATGGACGCGATGCCGATGGCGATCATCGCGACCAGCGTGCCGGCCCCGTACACGGCGGCGAACATGATCGCCAGCAGGAGCGCCGGGAAGGCGAGGAGCAGGTCGTTGCCGCGCATCAGCAGCTCGCCGAACCAGCGGGGCGCCATTCCGGCGACGATGCCGAGGGGGACTCCGACCAGAGCGGCGACGCCGACCGCCACGAAGCCGACGAACAACGTGGTGCGCGAGCCCAACAGGATCTGGCTGAACACGTCGCGGCCGAACTTGTCCGTGCCGAACCAGTAGTCCCACGACGGCTCCTGAAGCCGCACCGCGGGATCGACGAGGGTCGGATCGTGCGGGGTCCACACGAAGGACAGCAGCGCCATGCCGATCACGAGCGAGACGACGAGCCCGCCCACCAGGAGGCTGCCCGTGACCGGGCGGCGCCGACGGCGGGCGGCGGCGGGCGCCGCGGACGTGACGGTGGCTTCGATGTCCGGAGCACTCATGACGTGCCTCCCCTGAGTCGCGGGTCGATCAGCAGATAGACCATGTCCACCAGGAAGTTCACGAGCAGCACCGCCATTGCGATGATCATGACCACGTCCTGCACCACGATGAGGTCCCGGTTGGCGACGCTGTCCAGCAGCAGGCTGCCGAGCCCGGGGATGACGAAGACCCGTTCGATGACGACGGAGCCCACCAGCAGCGTGGCGAGCTGCAACGCCAGCACGGTGACCACGGGCACCGACGCGTTCCGCAGGCCGTGCCGCAGCAGTGCCTGCGTCGGGCGGAGTCCCTTGGCGCGAGCCGTGCGCAGATAATCCTCCCGGAGGACGTCGAGCACGGCGCTGCGGACATAGCGGGTGAGCACCGCCGCCTGCACCAGTCCGAGGGCCAGCGCGGGCATCACCAGCTGTTTGAGGAACAGGACCGGATCCTGCACCGGGGGTGTCCAGCCGTTCGCCGGCAGCCACCCGAGCCCCACCGCGAACACGGTGATCAGGAGGATGCCCGCGAGGAAGGCCGGGACGGCCACGCCGACTTGGGACAGGGCCGAGAGCACGAGCCCGGACGGCTTGCGGTGCCGCACGGCCATGAGGGTGCCCATGGGGATGGCCAGGAGACAGGCGATCACCATCCCGGTGCCGACGAGCCACAGGGTGACCTGGAGGCGGTCGGCGAGCTGCGGGCCGATCGGCGCGTGGGAGATGTAGGAGTCCCCCGGGTCGAAGGTCAGCAGCCCGTGGACCCAGTGGAGGTACTGGGACACGAGCGGCCGGTCGAGCCCGAACTGCTCGCGCAGGTGCGCCACCGCCGAGTCCGACGCGCTGGTTCCGAGGGCGACGCGGGCCGGATCCCCTGGCAGCACCGCCATGAACGCGAACACCAATACGGAGCTCACGACCAGGCTGGCCAGGAGGATCCCGATCCGCTGCACCAGACGGACTATCATCGTTTCAGACCGCCTTTCAGGACCGGCCCAGGCCGGTGAGATCCAGTGACTCGGACACGGAGTTCACGGGCAGGCCGGTGATGTCCTTGTCCGCCACCATCAGGTTCGGCAGCAGGAACAGCCAGTCGGCCGCCGCGTCCTTGGACAGCAGCCGGGCAGCCGCCCGCATATCGGTGATCTGCTGCTCCCGGCTGCCCTGGTCCGCCTTCGCCAGCAACGCCCGGAACCTGGGGTTGTCGTAGCGGATGTAGGACTTCTTGTTCCCGAACACCGTCTGCATGTCGCGGGGCTCCACATGGCCGATGATGGACATGTCGTAGTCGGCGTTCTTGAACACGGTGGTCAGCCAGGCGGCGGGGAACTCCAGCTGGTCCAGCTTGACCTTGAACCCGACCTGTTCGAGCTGGCTCTTGACCACGGTGCCGCACGCGGTGGCATACGGCAGCGTCGGAATGCGCAACCGCAGCGTACGCCCGGCTTCGCCGGACTCCTTGACGAGCCGCTTGGCCTTGTCGCGGTCGTACGGATACTGGTCGGTGAGGTTCTGGTACCACGGGTCGGTCGGCGGGACCATGCTGCCGATGAGCTTGCCGCGGCCCGCCCAGCAGGTGTCCATCAGGGCCTTGTGGTCGATGGCGTAACGAACGGCCTGGCGGGCCTTCGGATTCTTCATCGGGCCCGAGCCGTTGTTGAGCGAGAGGACCACCTCGCCGTTGGTCGTACCCTCGATGACCTTGTACTTGGAGTTGTTCTGGAACCGGTACAAGGACTCCGGGGACTGCATCTGGCCGATCACGTTGATGGTGCCCGTGAGCAGCGCGTTGTTCATGGCCGTCGGGTCCTTGAAGTACTTGAGGGTGACCGACGCGAAGTGCGGTTCGCGCCCCCAGTAGTCACCACGGCGGGCCAGGGTGATCGAGTCGCCGCGGTTCCACTTCTTCACCACGTACGGGCCGGTGCCCACCGGCTCGGTGGCCAGCTTGCGCACGCCGGTCCGGCTGAACATCGCCCCGACACGGGTGGTCATCCGGTACAGCCAGTCGTTGCTCGGCTTCTTCAAGATGACCTTGAGTTCGGTGGGCGACACCGCCCGCACCGTGTCGACGACATCCATCTGAGTCTTCTGCACCAGCGTCCAGTCGGATGTGACGCGTTCGATGGAGAACTTGGCGTCCTCGGCCGTGAACCGTGCGCCATTGCTGAACGTGGCGTTCTTCACCAGATGGAACGTGTACGTCCTGCGGTCCTTGGACAGGCGCCAGGATGTGGCCAGTTGGGGCCGGATCTTCCCGGACTGGTCCAGCTTCACCAGGTTCTCGTAGACGTTGTAGAGCAGTGCCTGCGGAATGGCGGCACCTTCGGTCTTGGTGAAGTCGAAGTTGGCCGGCTCGGCGGTGAGGCCGACGTTCAGGGAGTTCTTCCCCGCGCTGCCGGTTGCCGTGGACCCGGCCGAGCAGGATGCCAGCAGCAGGCATGCGAGCGTGGCCGCGACCGCCCGGGGGTGCCGCGCCAGCCGCTTGTGATGTTTCATGCGTCCTACCCCTGGTTTTCTATCGCGTGCAGAACGGCTGATGCGACGTCCGCCGTAGTGGCGTTGCCGCCGAGGTCGGCCGTGTGGTGCCTGGTATCTCGCACGGTGTCCGCCACCGCGTCGCGGACGCGGCGGGCCGCGCCGGTGTGTCCGAGGTCGTCGAGCAGCATCGCGCCGGAGAGCAGACAGGCCACCGGATTCGCCACGCCCTTCCCGGCGATGTCCGGCGCCGAGCCATGGACGGGTTCGTAGATGCCCGGCACCTCCGCGTCCGGCAGGACGTTGGCGCTGGGCGCCATGCCCATACCGCCCGCGAGCACCGCGGCGAGATCGGACAGGATGTCGCCGAACAGGTTGCTCGTGAGCAGCACATCGAGGGAGCGGGGAGCCTGGATCATACGGGCGGCCATCGCGTCGACCAGCACCGTTTCCAGCTGGACCTGCGGGTACTGCTCGCCGACCTCGCGCACCACCCGGTCCCACAGCGGATAGCCGTAGCGCATCGCGTTGGACTTGGTCACCAGGCACAGCCGCCCCGACCGGCGGCCCGCCAGGGCGAAGGCCTGGTGCGCCGCCCGCTCGATGACGCGGCGGGAGTGCACGGCGACCTCGATCCCGAGATCGTGTCCGCTCCCGGCGTGCGCCACCCCGCCCGCGCCGACGTACTCGCCCTCGGTGTTCTCGCGCACGATCACCAGGTCCACGCCGTCGGTGTCGCGCACCTTGGTGGGAACGCCGGGGAACGCGCGCACCGGGCGGAGGTTCACGGCGAGGTCGAGCTGCTGCCGCAGGCCGATGATCAGGCCCCAGACCAGCTCGTGCTCCGGTACGTCGGGACGCCCGACGGCGCCGAACAGCACGGCGTCCGTCTTCTTGACGAGGTCGGCCGCATCGGGCGGCATCGCCGCGCCCTGCCGGAGGAACCGCTCGCCGCCCCAGTCGAACGAGGTCACGTCGAGCCGGAGGCCGTCGGCCTCCAGCGCGGCCCGGAGCGCGGGCACGGTCGCCGCGACGACCTCCGGACCGATTCCGTCGCCCGGAATGACCGCAAGCCGTACGACTTCGGTGTCCCGCGTCATGGACGCCACCTTCCGTTATGACTGGCCTGACCAGTAAGCTCGCTTGCCAGGTACCGTGTCGACTGAAGCTGTTCCTGTCAAGGGTTCGAACGCCCCGGGAATCGCCGGGGCACCACCCAGCGGTAGCTGGGGGAGAAGGAGAGTGCGGGTGCTCACCGAACAGGCCCTGGCCGCCCTGCCGGCCGTGGAGATGGTTGCCGGATTCGCCGACCGCACGCTGTCGCCGGTCCAGGTCCACGACGCCGTCCAGTCGGTGATCGAGGCGCGGGAAGGTGTGCTCAACGCGTTCTGGGTGCGAGATCCGGACGAGTCCCGCAAGGCGGCCCAGGCCAGCGAGGCCCGATGGGCGGCGGGGGAGCCGCTCGGGCTCATCGACGGCGTGCCCGTGACCCTGAAGGAGAACGTCGCCCGCCGGGGTGTCCCCATGCCCTCCGGCAACGCGGGCACCGAGCCGGTCGTCCCGGAGTCGGACGCGCCCATCACCGCGCGGGTCCTCGAATCCGGCGGGGTGATACTCGGGTCGACGGTGATGCCGGACTGGGGCATGCTCTCCTCGGGCGTCTCCAGCAGGCACGGCATTTCGCGCAGCCCCTGGAACCCCGACTGGACCACGGGCGGCTCCAGCTCCGGTGCCGGGGCCGCGGCCGCCGGGGGGTACGGCCCGCTCCACGTGGGCACCGACATCGGGGGATCGATCCGGCTGCCGGGCACCTGGCTGGGCCTCGCCACCCTCAAGCCCAGCTACGGGAGGATCCCGCTGGACGCCCCGTACCTGGGGCGTGCCGCCGGTCCCCTGACGCGCACGGTGGCGGACGCGGCCCTGTTCATGCGCGTCCTGAGCCAACCGGATCCCCGGGACTGGACGAGCCTGCCACCGCAGGACATCGACTGGTCGGCGCTGGAGAGCGAGGTCCGCGGACTGCGGGTGGGCGTGCACCTCGACGCGGGCTGCGGGGAGGCGAGCGACGCCGAGATCCTCGCCGCGGTGAGCCGCGCCGCCGAGGTCTTCGAGGCGGCCGGGGCCGTCGTGGAGCCGGTCGAGCCGTTCATGACCCAAGAGCTCCTGGACGACCTGGACCTGTTCTGGCGGGTGCGGTCCTGGAACGACTTCCGCGCCCTGTCGCCCGAGGCCCGGCTGCGCGTCCACCCCCACATCATCCGGTGGTGCCAGGGCGGCGCGGACATACCCGGCACCAGGGTGCTCCAGTGCTACCAGCAGATCATGCGCATCCAGGCGCAGACCGTGGCGGCGACCGTCCCGTACGACCTGGTGCTCTCGCCGGTGGCCCCGGTGGCGGCGTTCTCCGCCGAGCAGCCGATGCCGTTCACGGGGGACGCGAAGACCATGGCGCACATCGGCTTCACCGCGCCGTACAACATGTCGGGCCAGCCCGCCGCGACCGTCAACTGCGGCCTGACGGCGGACGGCCGGCCCATCGGGGTGCAGATCGCGGGCCGCCGTTTCGACGATCTCGGCGTCCTGAGGGCGGCGGCATGGTACGAACGGAACCGGCCTGCCGAGGCGGTCCCGGCCTGGCCGGACCACGCCCACGGTGCGCCCACGGGGGAGAGGAAGACGACATCGACCACGCCCGAAGGGGAGAAGCCTTGAGCGACGGGGCACAGTTCCGGCAGGTTTCGCCGGTACGGCTCTACCAGCGCATCGTCGAACAGATCGAGCAGGCGATCGCGCGCGGTGACCTGAAGCCGGGGCAGCGGCTGCCGAGTGAGCGGGAGTTGGTGACACAGTTCGGGGCGAGCCGGCCCACCGTGCGGGAAGCCCTGCGCGTGCTGGAGAGCAACGGTCTCGTCCGCTCGCGCCCGGGAGACCCGAACGGCCCGGAGATCCTGCCGTTCTCGTCGGCCCGCCTGACCAAGGAGATGGCCCGGCTCGTCCAGTTCGACAACGTGTCGATCGCCGAGTTGATCTCGTTCCGCATGATCCTCGACGGGTCGGCGAGCCTGCTGGCGGCCCGGCTGCGGTCCGAGGAGGAACTGTCCGCCATGGAACGGACGCTCGCCGTCATGGCGGACGCGATCGAGACCGGGTACGAGGAGTTCAGCAAGGCGGACGTCGCGTTCCACGAGGCGGTGGCGGTGGCCAGCCGCAACTCCCTCATCGAGGTGTGCAACCAGGTGGTCCGGGGCGCCGTCCTCTCGCTGATCTCGGACAAGGTCGCCCACGCGCACAACAGCACGGCGCTGATGCGGGAGTCGCTCCAACACCACCAGGAGGTGCTGGAGGCCATCCGGCTGGGGGACGGCCCGGCGGCGGCCCGCATCTCGCGGCGCAAGCTCTACGAGTACTACGCGGGCTACGTCCCCGAGGACGAGCGGGAGCCGCTGCTGGCCCTCATGGACGACGAGGAGGACTGAGAAGCCCCCTGCCGCGCCCTGAACGCCCGTGCCCTGACCAGCTCAGGGCACGGGCGTTCCGCGCTGCCAGGAGTCGATGACGATCAGCGTCTTCGTCTGGAGCACACCGACACCCTTGCGACGCAGCCGATTGACCACCTTCTGGAGCTCGTCGACGCTGTCGACGTGCAACCGGACGAGCGCGTCCACATCGCCGGTGAGCGTCAGCACCTCGTCGACCTCCGGCAGCGTCGACGCGAACTCCACGATGTCGTGGATATCCGTGTCACCCGTGAAACGCAGCTCGGTGACCGCTTGAAGCCCCTGACCGAGCTTGGCCTGATCCGTCGTGATCGTGTAGCCGGTGATGACCCCCGACTCCTCCAGGCGTGCGATGCGCCGCCGGACCGGCGCCGGGGAAAGCTGCACCAGGCGCGCGATGTCACGAACGGTGCGCCGCCCGTCGGCTCGCAGCAACTCCAGGATCTGTAGATCGACCGAGTCGAGGTGTACGGGTGCCGACATGCCGCAAGTGTAAGCAGGGCTTCCCTCAACGATCACTCTCGACGCGACGGACTTCCCGAGAAGAGCGTACTGCGCACCGCTGCGCACACGTGTGTTGTGCACGGATCGGGCCCTTGACAACGTGTCCGCATGTCAGCCGCGACACAGTCAGCGACACGCGCTGCCCCCTCAGAAGCCCTGAAGCCCCGCACACGCCCTCGTGGTGCCGTACTGCGGATCGATGTCGTCGCCACGCCCCTGGCGGTCGCCCGGGTCGCCCTGATCTTGGCGCATCGCCAGTTCGACGTGCTCACCATGGACGTCGCCGCGCCCGTCGACGGGCTGCGGCGCATCACCATCGAGGTGGACACGACGGACGAGACCAGGGTGCGGCAGCTCGTCAAGTTCCTGAACCGGTCACTCGAAGTCGTCAAGGTCGGCTGGAGGAACGGATGAGCACACACTCCGGTGCGTCCTCCGCGGTGGCCTCCGCCGATGACGTCCTGCGGCTGGTCGATCCGGCCGGGACGCTGGACGAACAGGCGGCCGCGGACATGCTCGAGGTGACCGGCGACCTGGTCCGCGGGCTGTACCGCGACATGGTGCTCGGGCGCCGCCTCGACCAGGAGGCGTACTCCCTGCAACGCCAGGGTGAGCTGGGACTCTGGCTGATGTCCCTCGGGCAGGAAGCGGCACAGGCCGGATCGATCCGCGCCCTCCGGGCGGACGACCGGGTCTTCCCGTCCTACCGCGAACACGTGGCGGCCCTGTGCCGTGGCATCTCACCGACGGAATTGCTGTCGCAGTGGCGTGGCGCGAGCCACGGCTCATGGGACCCCGAGCGGTACCACTTCCACATCTACAGCCTGGTGCTGGCCACGCAGACACTGCACGCCGTCGGCTATGCGATGGGCGTCCGGTACGACGCCGCCGACAGCGTGGTGTTCACCTACCTCGGTGACGGCGCCTCCAGCCAGGGGGACGCCAGCGAGGCGCTCAACTGGGCGGCGGTGACATCGGCACCCGTCGTGTTCTTCTGCCAGAACAACGGATGGGCGATCTCGACACCCGCGAGCAAGCAGTACGCGAGCCCGCTGAGGGAGCGTGCGAAGGGATTCGGACTCGACGCGGTGTCCGTGGACGGCAACGACGTACTGGCCGTCCACGCCGCCACACGGAGCATGGTCGAGCGGGTCCGGGCCGGTGGCGCACCGGGGTTCATCGAGGCGCACACCTACCGCATGTCCGGACACAGCACATCGGACGACCCCAAGCGCTACCGCGACGCCGCCGAGGCGGCCCGGTGGCAGGCCCACGACCCCGTGGAGCGCGTGCGCCTGCTGCTCACGGCGCGCGGCTGGGCCGACGAGGACTACTTCGCCACGGTCGCCTCCGACGCCGAGGAGCTGGCCACGCGGACGCGCCGGGAGTGCCGTGCCCTTCCGGAGCCGTCTCTGAGCGACACCTTCCGCGCCACCTTGTGCGAGGAGCCCGAGTCCCTGCGGCGCGAACGCGAAGCCTTCGAGACGTATATGGAGTCCTTCCTGTGACCATCACCGCCGCGGCCGCCCCGGCCGGGAAGGACACCCGGGACGAGGCCGCCACGACCACGACCGCGCTCACGCTCGGGCGCTCGCTGAACGAGGGCCTGCGGCAGGCGATGCGCGACGACGAGCGGGTGGTCCTGCTCGGCGAGGACATCGCCTCCCTGGGCGGGGTGTTCCGGGTGACCGATGGCCTGGCCGCCGAGTTCGGCGACCGCGTCGTGGACACCCCGCTGGCCGAATCGGGGATCGTCGGGACGGCCATCGGCCTGGCCCTGCGCGGGTACCGACCGGTCTGCGAGATCCAGTTCGACGGTTTCGTCTACCCCGCCTTCGACCAGATCGTCAGCCAGCTGGCGAAGATGCGGGCACGCTCCCGCGGGCTGCTGCGGCTCCCCGTCACCATCCGGATCCCGGTCGGGGGCGGGATCGGCGCGGTCGAGCACCACAGCGAGTCGAACGAGGCGTACTTCTGCCACACGGCCGGGCTGCGCGTCGTGGCGTGCGGCCACCCCCAGGACGCGTACGACCTGCTCCGCGCCGCGATCGCGTGCGACGACCCCGTCATCTTCTACGAGCCCAAGCGCCGTTACTGGGACCGGGCCGAGGTCGGCCTCGGCCGCCCCGTGGACGGCGACACGCTGGGGCGCGCCCGGGTGCTGCGCGAGGGCTCCGACGCCACCGTGGTCGCGTACGGGCCCATGGTCGCGGTGGCGCTCAACGCGGCCGAGGTCGCCGCCTCCGAAGGCCGTTCGCTGGAGGTCCTCGACCTCCGCTCGCTGTCGCCGCTGGACACCGGCGCACTGTGCCGCTCGGCGTCGAAGACGGGACGCGTCGTGGTCGTCCACGAGGCGCCCGTCAACGTCGGCCTGGGCGCCGAAATCGCCGCGACGGTCATGCAGCACTGCTTCTACGACCTCGAGGCCCCCGTGGAACGGGTCGGTGGCTACAACGTCCCCTATCCGCCGGCGCGGGCGGAGGGCGATTACCTGCCGGATCTCGATCGCGTCCTCGACGCCGTCGACCGGGTGTGTGCCGGGTGAACCGTCCGGCACACCTCTTCTGGAGGACACGATGCTCGTGACCAGGCATTTCCCGCTCCCCGACGTCGGCGAGGGGCTCACCGAGGCCGAGATTCTCGAATGGCGGGTGGGCCCCGGCGACCCGGTCGGCGTGAACGACATCATCGCCGAGATCGAAACGGCGAAGGCGGTGGTGGAGCTGCCCAGCCCGTACGCCGGGACCGTCGCCGAGATCCTCCGCGCCGCGGGCGAGGCGGTGGCCGTCGGTACGCCGATCATCTCGTTCGAGGTCGAGGACGACAGCGCCCCGCAGGCGGGGCCCGAACGCGACGCCACGGACCTCGTGGATCCTCCCGCCCAGGACGGCGCCCCGAGAGAGCAGTCGCCCGCCCCCGCCCGCGAGCCCGTCCTGGTCGGCTACGGCCCGGCGCACGCGCGGACGGCGCGGCGCCCGCGAAAGCGGAAGCCCGGGCCACCGGCCGTCACACCGTCCGCCCGGAGAGCCCTCGCCACCCCGCCGGTGCGCAAGCTCGCCCGCGACCTCGGGGTCGACCTGAGCCTGGTGTCCGCCACGGGCCCGTCGGGACGCATCACCCGCGAGGACGTGCACCGCCTCGCCGAGCGGCGGGCCACCACGCCGAACGACCCGGGCCCCGCCCGTGACGACGTGGTGCGCACCCCGATTCGCGGAGTGCGCAAGCACACCGCGCAGGCCATGGTCGAGAGCGCCTTCACCGCCCCGCACGTCACGGAGTGGGTCACCGTCGACGTGACGCGGTCCCTCGAACTGCTGGAGAGGGCGCGCGCCGACAAGGCGTTCGGGGATGTGCGCCTGACACCACTGTGTCTGGTCATCAAGGCAGTGCTGACCGCCATCGCACGGCATCCCGGGATCAACGCGAAGTGGGACGCCGCTGCCGGTGAGATCGTCCAGTACTCCGACGTCAATCTCGGCATCGCCGCGGCGACACCGAGAGGGCTCATCGTCCCCAACATCGCCGCGGCCCAGCGGCTCTCCCTGCGGGAGATCGCCCTGGCGCTCACCGACCTCGTCGAGCAGGCCCGCGCGGGCAAGACGCCACCCGAGCGGATGAGGAACGGGACCTTCACGATCACCAACATCGGTGTGTTCGGCATCGACGGCGGAACGCCGATCCTCAACCCCGGCGAAGCGGCGATCCTCTGCTTCGGCCAGGTGCGGCGCATGCCGTGGGAACACGAGGGACGGATACGGCTGCGCGACATCACGACCCTCACCATGTCGTTCGACCACCGTCTGGTCGACGGCGAGCTGGGTTCGCTCGTCCTGCGCGACATCGCCCGGTTCCTCGAACGNTCACGACCCTCACCATGTCGTTCGACCACCGTCTGGTCGACGGCGAGCTGGGTTCGCTCGTCCTGCGCGACATCGCCCGGTTCCTCGAACGGCCGGACTTGATGGTTCTCCACCGCTGACCTTGCCGGGCGGTTGCCGTACGGGTGAGGGTGCCGTCCGGCGCGGACGGCACCCTCACCCGTACGGCGACTACATCGTCGTGCTCATCTCGGCATCTCGGTGGCCGTGCCGTTCAGCGACCCCGGGCCGTGCGCGCTCCCGTTCACCGGGCCGGTGGCCCGGGCGGGGCGTTCCAGGATTCCGCGGTCGGAGGGCGGCGTGTCCGCGGCGGTGGCGCCGGGCGGCGGGCCGGAGGCGTCGGCGGCGCTGTGGGAGGCGCCCTGGCCGGTGCCGCTGGGTGCGGTCCCGTTGTGGCTGCCGTTGGCGGAAGCGGCGGAACCGTTGATCTTGTCGATCGCCTGCCGCGCCTGTTCACCGGGGGAGCGGGTCGTGGACTGCGCCGTGGGGGACGGCGTGGGCGCGGGCTGGTTCCGCTCCAGCTGGGGCGGCTTGGCGTGGGCGGCGCTCATGGCCTGGGTGCGCAGCCGGTGGCTGACCGCCTCGTCCAGGCTCACCGGCCGGTGCATCTGGGCGGCCAGCCGCCCGGCCTCCTGACCCAGCGCGGAGACCACGTCCCACGGCAGATGGAGCACCAGACGGACTTCGGCATCCCCGTCCGGGAGGGCTTGGATGGGAGGAGTGAACCGTTCACTCATGAGCTGGTCCTCCGTTGGGTTCTTCGGTCCGCGCCCCGAGTGCCAGGGCGCATACAGAGCCATACGGAGAACCGCCGCGCCCCGTTCACCGTGAGCCGGTACGGATCGGGGCGCCGCGTCATGAGCGCAGCAGGATCGTGACCGTCGCCAGGATCGCCGCGAGGACGAGCGCTGCCACACCGTAGCCGATCCGCTGAGACCGCAGCCCCGGAATCAGCGCGTCGATCGCGATACGGCCCGACCCGCTCAGCGCGAGCCCGGCCGCGCATACGCCGATGAGCAGCGGAAACTCAAAGCCGCCGAGCAGGCCGAGCTTCCAGGCGGAGGCGACCGCGTTGGCCATGGTGCCCGCCACGGCGGCCCCGGCCAGCGGCGTGAGCAGCCCCACGGCGAGCCCCAGCCCGCCCAGGGTCTCGGTGAGCCCCGCGCAGACGGCCATCAACCGGGGCGCCGGATAGCCGAGGCGGGCGAAGTCCACGGCGGTCCGGGAGATCCCGGGCCCGCCCCACCAGCCGAACAGATGCTGTGCCCCGTGCGCGGCGATGATCAGCCCGACGCCGAGCCGCACCACCAGCAGGCCGGCGTCATGGGCGCGCAGCACGCCCGACGCGCTCCTGGGGGAGGCATGGGCGGGCGTGCCCATCGGGGGAGTGGTCTCATCGCCGTAGTACGCCATGGCGCCCTCGTCGGGTCGGGGTTCGGTGTGCGGCCACCTCGGTTCGCGGCCACCGAGCCGGATAAGGGATATGTGCCTTATGTTCACTTTGTCGCAACCAGGCCGCGGGTTCAATCCGTGCGCTCGGCGGAGGGGCGCAGACCCCGCCACGCCCCGGCGGCCAGCGGCAGCGCGGCGGCCAGGCAGGCCACACCGGCCGTGGTCAGGGACGCCCCGGGGGCGGGGGCACTCAGGGCCACGCCGAGGCCGCCCGCGGTCGTGATGACCGTCTTGGTCACGCCGGACGCCTCCCCCGCCCGCTCGGGGCCCGCGGCCGCCTGGGTGGCGATGAGGGCCAGGGCTCCTGCGACCCCGAGCGCCGCCCCGCAGCCCGTGGCCGCCAGCACGTAGCCCGGCAGCGACGTCGCCATCGGCGCCGCGCACAGCCCCGCCCCGCCCAGGCCCAGGCACCCCGCCATCGCCCCG
>NZ_RIBZ01000022.1:0-27279 GCF_003721215.1 Streptomyces botrytidirepellens | reverse complement strand
CGCGCCGCGCTCCGTCGGCTGGGGTCGGCGGCGCGCCCCGGCGACCCGCTGTTCCCGCACGCCCTCCGCGTCGCCGTCGGCACCACCGCGGGCGAGGCGGCGGGCCGCGCCCTCGGCGACTTCTGGGGCCACGGCCTGCCCGGGCACGGCTTCTGGGCGGCACTCACCACCATGCTGGTACTGTTCCCCGACTACGGACACACCTTCGCCCGCGGCTGGGCCCGCCCCCTCGGCTCCATCCTCGGCGGCCTCGCCGCCTGGGCAGCGCTGCTGCCCGCCTGGTGGACGCCGGACCGGCTGGTCGTCGCCGCGGTGGTGCTCGCCGCGTGCGTCTTCCTCACCCTGCGCGTCGGCCAGCTGGTGCTGAACTTCTTCATCACCGCCTGGCTCGTCGTCCTCGTCGCCCGCCTGGGCAAGGCCCCCGACCTCACCGCCTGGGGCCGCCCTGCGGACACCCTGCTCGGCGCGATGATCGGGCTCCTCGTCTTTCTCGTCCTGCCCACCTACCACCACGACCGGCTGTCCTCCCTGGTCGCCGCGTGGACGGACGTCCAGCGGCGGCTGCTGAACGTACTGGTCGGCGGGCTGACCGAGCCCGGCGTGGTGCGGTACGAGGACATCGACACCCTGCGCTCCCGCAGCCGCCACACCCGCGAGCGCCTGGAGTCCGCGGTCGCCGCGCTCCGCCACGAACCGCGCGGCCACCGCGCCCGCTGGAACGCCGCCGAGATCGAGGCCGTCCAGCGCTCGATCGCCGACCTCAGCCGGTGCGCGTCACAGCTGTACGCCGCGCAGCCGCGCCGTGACGCCGACGCCGTGCCGGAGGCCGCCGAGATCGCGGCCCTCTTCGACACCCGGCTGACCGCCCTCGCCGACGCCCTCGACCGCGGCGCCCCGATCCCGGCCGCCACCGTACGGGCGTCCTTCGACGAGTCGGCCCGCCGCGGCGGCCTCACCGACCTCACCGATCACCGCTCCCCGGACGGCATCGCCCACGCCCGGGCCCGCGCCCTGACCCTCTGCCTGCGCACGGCCCTGGCGGTCGACACCTTCGCCACCGGTCTGTCCCTCAGGAGCCCTTCACCGGGTTGACGTCGTGGCTCACTGCCCGGCTCCCCCGGGGGCGTTCGGGCCGTTGGGGGAGAGGACGGTGACGATGGAGGAGTCGTCGCGCGCGGCGAGCCCGGCGCGTTCGCCCAGCAGATACAGCTGCTCGGCGGCCGAGGCCAGCGGCACCGGGACGTGTGCGTCCTTCGCGATCCCGGTCACGATGCCCATGTCCTTCACGAAGATGTCCAGCCGCGACCGCACCTCGACCGCGTCCGCCGCCTCCTCGTAGACCTGCGCCATACGCGGCCCCCGGTCGGCGAACATGAACGACCCCGCCGCGCCCCGGCTCAGGCTGTCGATCACCGTCCGCGGATCCAGGTCGAGCCCGCGCGCGAGGGCCACGGCCTCGGCGGCCGCCGCGATGTGCACTCCGGCGAGGAGCTGGTTGACGGCCTTGAGCGCCTGGCCGTCGCCGGGCTTGTCGCCGATGACGGTGAGCGTGGACGCGAGCCGCTCCAGCACGGGGCGCGCCGTCGTGAGGGCGTCGGGCTCGGCGCCGACGACGATCAGCAGATCGCCGTTCCCGGCCCGCGTCGGCCCGCCACTGACGGGCGCGTCCACGAGCCGTACGCCACGCTCGGCGAGCGCGGCGGCCGTCGCCCGGGCCGCGACCGGCCCCACGGTGCTGGTCAGGACGACCACGGCCCCGGCGCGCAGCGCGCCCGCCGCGCCGTTCTCACCGAACAGCGCGCTGTCGACCTGGGCCTGATCCCGCACGGCGAGAAGGACGACATCCGCGCCCCGCGCGGCCTCGGCCGGGGTGACCGCCGCGTCGGCGCCCGCGTCGACGGCAGCGGCCCGCCGCTCGGCGGCGATGTCGAAAACGGTCACGGGGAAGCCCCCGGCCGCCAGATGCTGAGCCATGGGAAGCCCCATGGCCCCGAGGCCGATGACGGCGGTGCGGGGTGAAGTGGCAGAAGGCATACGGATTCCTGTGAGGGTGAGGGCGAGGGGATGGGTGGTGTTGTGGCGCAGGGCAGGGGGATTTGCCCCGCCCCGCCCCTTCCCGAACCAGGGGCTCCGCCGGGCCGGCGGGTTGACCGCGTCGGCGGTACGACCGCGTGGCGCCTACGGCCCCAGCCGCAGCGACGATGCCCAGCACCGTTCGAGGTTGTACGCGACGAAGCCGGGCATCGCGCGGCCCTCGCGGGCGGCGGCGGTCAGCGCGTCGGGTCCGGTGAGCAGCATCATCGCCTCCTGAGCAGGTCGATGGCGTCCGCGAGGGCGTTGTCGTCCCCGACGTTCCCGGCGAACACGATGTACGGGATGCCGGTGCTCGGGCCGGACTCGGGTTCCCACAGCGAGACGATGCCGGGCAGCAGGGTGCCGCGCGCCCACGCCCGGCGGATCTCCAGGCCCTCGGTCGCGACGTCGCTGGAGGTGATGCCGCCCTTGGCGACGACATATGCGGGGCGCCGGGCCGCCGTGACGGCCCGTACGGTGGCGACCAGCGCGGCGGACACGCTGCGCGCGATCGCCAGGGAGTCGTCCGCGTCGGCGCCGGTGATGAGGGCGCGGCTGGTGCGTACGACGACCTCACGGGTGGCGAGCGCCTGCGCGCACGCCGCCGCCACGTCGGCGATGTGGGTGACGCGCCGCCCCTCGTCGAGCAGGGCGTGCACATCGAGTTCGAACTCGGCGATCCCGCCGCGCTCGCGCAGCCGGTCCAACTGCCGTGTGGTCTGGCCGACATGGGACCCGACGGCGATGAGTCCATGCGCAGATGCCCCGTCACCGAAGTGCCGCAGCTCGGCCGGGGTGAGCGGGGCGCGGGCCGCCTGGCCCGCCCGGGCCCGTACGAACGAGGGGCCGCACCGGTAGAGCAGTCGCGCGCCCTCGGACTCCGCGGCCGCCCCCGCCAGGGCCAGGACACGCAGATCGTCGTCGCAGAGCGCGTCCGCCACCGCCATCCGGCCGTCGCGCAGCGAGGCCAGCAGCTGGGCGACATGGCCCGGGCCGCGCAGCCGCAGGTCCTCCACGGTGATCCGTACGACGTCCCCGGCGGACACGCGCCCGCCGGTCTTCTCCTCGATCCACTCGGGCAGCCGGGAGTTGGCGTACCCGAACGTGGCGTCGCGCGCGAACTCGCTCCGGCCGACCGGAAGCATCCCGTCGGCCGTCCGCATCCAGTGCACGGAGTCGGCGGTGAACCGCCCCGCCTCGATGTACGCGGGGACGAGCACGACGCCGTCCACGGGCGTCTCCTCGGCCAGGACGTCCGTCTCCAGCGGGAAGTGCCCGCGCAGCGTGGAGTCGCTGCGACTGGCCAGGACGTAGCCCACGCCCTCGGCCGCAGACGCCTCCGCGAGGGCCCGTACGACCTCGCGGTTGCGGGCGGCGGCGGTGTCCGGGGCGAGGCTGCGGGTGTTGGTGAGGACGAAGAACGCCGTGCTGTCCTGGCGCAGCGCCCACCGCAGGTCGTCGACCCTCCAGGCGGTGAGGACGGGCACTCCGGCGACGGTCTGGGTGCCGGTGGGGTCGTCGTCCAGGACGACCAGACGGCGGCCGCCGGCGACGGCGGCGGCCACCTCGGCGGCGGCGACCTCGCGGGGCGGCGGCAGCTCGTGCGCCTCGGGGAAATGCGCGGTGTCGGTGTCGGGCATGTGCGGCTCTCCTTTCCTGACGGTTGCTCCTGGCTGTTTCCGGGCAGGCCGGGGCGCACCGCCGGTGCGGCGATGTGGGTAAGAGAGGGGGAGGGAGGGGCTAGCGGCGTGGCTCGATGACGTGGGTCTGAAGATCGTCCGCCGTCTGCGTCATGTGGTCCTCCATCGCGCGCCGGGCCTCCTCCGGGTCCCCGCCGCGCAGCGCCTCCAGGACGCTCTCGTGGTGGGCGATGGCGTTCGTACGGATCTGGGGCACGGCGGAGGTCTGCCGGCGGCCCTCGATCAGCAGCCGTCCGAACGGCTCGAAGAGCAGCGGGACGAAGGCGTTGCCGGAGGCGCGCATCACCACCTCGTGGAACGCGATGTCGGCGGTCACGAACTGCTCGGTGTCCCCGGCTTCGGCCGCCGCCCGCATCTCGTCCAGCAGCTCGGCGAGTTCGGCCAGATCGTCGTCGGTGCGCCGGATCGCGGCCAGCTGCGCGGCCCCGACCTCGATCATCTGCCGGGCCTCGATCAGCTTCTCGGAGATCGCCCCGCCCGACCGGGGCCCGGCGGCGGCCGCGCGGACCATCGGCTCCAGGGCGGTCCACTGGTCGGGGGCGTTGACGTACGTACCGCGTCCGCGGTGGATGCGGACGACGTTCTGCGAGCGCAGGACCTTGATCGCCTCGCGCAGCGTGAGCCGGCTGGCGGCGTGCTGCTCGGCCAGTACGCCCTCCGGGGGGAGGGCCGTGCCGGGCGGATAGTGGCCGTCGATGATCGCGGTCAGCAGTCGCTCGGCGATGTCGTCGGACAGCGGCATTGCTGTCGACCTCCTTGCCGGAAGCTCAGACATCAGACATCTGATGTCCAGGGAACGTAGGTGGGGTTTCGGCCATCGTCAAGACCCCCAGGAGACGTCCTGGCGAAAAGCGAGCCCCGCCCGGTGGGATCCGGGCGGGGCGTGATGTGGGGTATCAGGCGGTACCGAGCGGTAGGGGCGGATGGGGGACGGTGTGCGTGGGGACGCTTTCGTGCGGCGTTACGGCCAGGGGTGCGGTCAGGTGTCCGCGTCGATGCCCAGGGTGAGGGTGCCGCGATATCCGGCCGACGGGGTGCTGCCCAGCGCCGTCACGGCCATCAGCCCGGCGGCGGTGCCGCCGTTGCCGTAGATCCCGTCGGAGGAGAGCGGGGTGCGGGGGACGGTGTTGGTGGAGTACGGGGTCAGCTTGGCGACCGCCTGGGTGATCTTCTCGTCGAAGAAGAGCTGACCGGTGTGGATCTCGTTGCCGCCGGTGAACGAGCCGTCGGCGGTGAGGGTGACGCCCGTGTGCACCTTGATGTGGATGTGGACGCAGCGGCCGCGGTACCAGCCGGGGTAGATGCCCTTCAGCTTGGCCACGCCGTCGGTGCCGGTGAGCACGCCGCCGCGCAGGAACTTCCCGTTGTCCGGCTCCTGGTGGCCGTTGTTGCCGACGAAGCCGGAGTACTCGCCGAGCGCGTCGCAGTACCAGATCTCCACGAGCGCCTTGTTGAGCGGTGCGCAGGTGTCCTTGTCGACGACGGGGAGGACCAGCTCCAGGGGTACGCCCTGCTTGTCCTCGCTGACGTCGGCCCGTACGAGGGCGTGGTCGAGGTAGTACGGGCCCTCGGTGAGCTGCTTGGTGAGGGTGCAGATCGCGTTGGCGGCGGGGACCGCGTCCGTGGCGCCGGTGGCGGTCGCCCCGGGGCGGGTGGCGCCGGTTCCGGCGCCGATTCCGACGGCCGCGGCGGCGGCGCTTCCGGCGATCAGTACTCTGCGTCGCCCGATGGGGGCGGGAGATGAGTCTGTCATGGGCATGGAAAGTAAGGGTGTTTTCTGTGGGGCGCCTGTCAGTTCGGCAAAGTCTCCGCGCGTCAACTCTTCTTATCGCCAACTCCCTTATGAGTCAGCGGTGTTGACACCGCGAACAAGCGCTTACTAGCTTCTTCTGTGATGGCTGTCGTCTGCTGGGGCGGTCCTGACCACACCGCGTCCGGGCAGCGCATGACGCCACCGTCAGAGCCGCACCTTTGACGATCTCCACCGACCCCGGTGACCGACGTGCTTGCCGTGCGCTCCCGCAAGCGATTGCCCCTCCGGGTGGGGATCTTCCGACCGAGAGGGCTCCTTCATGAACTCCGCAGGTGACCACTTCACGACGGACACCACTACGGGGATGGGCCACAACCGGCGCCGGCTGACGGCCATCGCCGCGGGCGTGGCCGCCACCCTCGCGCTCGGGGGCCTGGCCGCGGTCTCGGACGCGGACGCCGCCCCGCGCACGGCGGGCGGAGCCGCCGCCGAGACCACCCCCGTCGGCTTCGGCGCGGGCACCACCGGTGGTGGCAACGCCACCGCCACCACCGTGACCACCCTCGCCGCCTTCCAGTCCGCCGTCGCCGGTGACAGCGCCAAGGTCGTCAAGGTGTCCGGTCTGCTCCCCCTCACCGGCCAGGTGGACATCGGCTCCAACACCACCGTGCTGGGCGTCGGTTCGGGCTCCGGATTCACCGGCGGGGGCCTGCGGCTGAAGGAGGCCGCGAACGTCATCATCCGCAACCTCGCCATCAGCAAGCCGAGGAAGCCGTCCGACGGCGTGACGGTCCAGGAGTCCACCAGGGTGTGGATCGACCACAACACGTTCTCCGCCGACCGCGACCACGACAAGGACTATTACGACGGCCTGCTGGACATCAACCACGGCTCCGACAACATCACCGTCTCCTGGAACAAATTCGCCGACCACTTCAAGGGCAGCCTGGTCGGGCACAGCGACAAGAACGCCAGTGAGGACACCGGACACCTCAAGGTGACCTACCACCACAACTGGTTCAGCAACGTCTACTCCCGCATCCCCAGCCTCCGCTTCGGCACCGGCCACTTCTACGACAACTACGTCCAGGGCGCGGACACCGCCGTCCACTCCCGGATGGGCGCGCAGATGCTGGTGGAGAACAACGTGTTCCGCGACACCGAGATCGCCGTGACGACCAGCCGGAGCAGCGACGTCGACGGCTACGCGGTGCTCCGCGGAAACGACCTGGGCGGCGGCGCCACCGAGGTCTCCCAGACCGGCACCTTCACCAAGCCGCCGTACGCGTACACGGCGGAACCGGCGTCGTCGGTGGTCGCCTCGGTGACCGCCCAAGCGGGCACCGGCAAGCTCTGACCTTCGCAACTCCCCGAGAGGACACTTTTCGTGAGATTCATCGGACGCCGCATGGCCGTCGCGGTCGCGGCGGCCCTCGCCACCTGTGCGGGCACACTCGGCGCCACCACGCCCGCGGTGGCGGATGCCAAGGCCGCCCCCTCGGGTTCTTTCAACGTCCTCACGTACAACGTGGCCGGACTCCCCGAGGGCCTGTCCTCCGGCCACCCCGAGAAGAACACCCCGCTGATCTCGCCCCGCCTGGGCGCGTACGACATCGTCAACGTCCAGGAGGACTTCAACTACCACGCCGCGCTCTACGCGGGTGACGACCACCCGTACCGCACCCCCACCAGCGGTGGCGCGGCCTTCGGCGACGGCCTCAACACCCTCTCCGACCTGCGTTACGACGACTTCGAGCGGGTCAAGTGGAGGAAGTGCAACGGCACCGACTGCCTCACCCCCAAGGGCTTCTCCCTCGCCCGGGTGCGGCTCGCCGAAGGCGCGTACCTGGACCTCTACAACGTGCACACCAACGCGGGCACCACCGACGCCGACCTCGCCGCCCGCCGCGCCAACATCACCCAGCTCTCCGACTTCATCACCGCCAACTCGGCCGGAAACGCCGTCCTCGTCATGGGCGACACCAACACCCGCTACACCCGCGCCGCCGACAACATCCGCGACCTCGCCACCCGCAACGGCCTCACCGACGCCTGGGTGAACCTCGTCCGCGGCGGCTCGGCCCCGCCCGCCGGGTCCGACGCGCTCGTGTGCGACCCGGAAAACGTCACCAACACCTGCGAGGTCGTCGACAAGGTCCTCTACCGCTCCGGCCCGCTCCTCTCCCTCACCGCCACCCGCTACAACAACGACAACACCGACTTCCTCGACGCCGAGGGCAAGCCGCTGTCCGACCACTACCCGCACACCGTGGACTTCTCCTGGAAGGCGGCCGACGGGCTCCGCGCCGGGGACCAGTTCGGCGGGCCGCACGGCACCGCCTTCAACGACGCCGACGACCTGCCCGCCACCCCCGCGCCCCGCACCCTCACCCTGCGCGGCGGCTCCCGCCTGGACGCGGTGTCCCTGACCCTGTCCGGCGGTACGACCCTCGGTCACGGCGGCAGCGGCGGCACCGCGGCCTCCCTCACCCTCGGCTCCGGTGAGCACCTCACCTCCGCCACCCTCAGCCGCGGCCAGAAGGACGGCCGCACCCGCCTCTTCTCCGCGGCCTTCACCACCGATAAGGGTCGCACCGTGTCGGCCGGAACCCCCACCTCCGACACCGCCACGTTCACCGCCCCCGACGGCTGGCAGATCGTGGGCTTCACCGGCCGCGCCGGTGACGAGATCGACAAGCTGGGCGTCATCTACGCGCCGCGCTAGCCAAGTAGGCTTCCGCCCATGCGTGATCTTGGAGTGGGCCTCGGCTATCTGGTGAAGGGCCAACGCTGGGTGGCCCAGCACGGGCGGTGGTGGGGGATCGGGATGATCCCGGCCCTCATCACCCTCGTCGGCTACGCGGCGGCCCTCGTCGTCCTCTTCTTCTGGACCGACGACGTCATCGCCTGGGCCACCCCCTTCGCCGACGACTGGGCCTCACCCTGGCTCGGCGTCTTCCGCGGCGCGCTCGCGATCCTCTTCGCCGCCGCCTGCCTCTTCCTCGCGGTGATCACGTTCACCGCGGTCACGCTCCTGGTCGGCCAGCCCTTCTACGAATCCCTCTCCGAGGAGGTCGACCGCTCCGAAGGCGGCGAGGTCCCCGAATCGGGCCTGTCGACCTGGCAGGAGGTGTGGATCGGCATCCGCGAGGCCATCGCCCTGCTCATCCGCGTCACCCTGTGGAGCGTGCTCTTCTTCGCGCTCGGCTTCATCCCGGTCGTCGGCCAGACCGTGATCCCCGCCCTCGCCCTCTGCGTGACCGGCTTCTTCCTCGCCGAAGAGCTGACCTCGGTCGCCCTGCTGCGCCGCGGCGTCCTGCTCACGGAACGCCGCCGCATGCTCCGTGGCCGCCGCCTCCTCACCGTAGGCTTCGGCCTCCCCCTCGCCGTGCTCTTCCTGCTCCCCCTGGTCTCGGTCTTCCTCATGCCGGGTGCGGTAGCGGGCGCGACCCTGATGGTCCGCGACGTGACGGGCGAGGCCGACGCCCCGTCCCAGGGCGACACCGCGGCGGACGCGCTGGGCGGCGCGTGACGGGCCACCACCCGGCCCGCGATGCCTCCGTCGTGGTGGCCCGCGACACGGACGGGCTGGTGGCTCTGCTCAGCGCCCACTTCCCCCGCCACGGTGCCGAGTACCTCTTCCTGCCGGGCGGGCGCCGGGAGGACGGGGAGACGGCGGAGGAGTGCGCGCGGCGTGAGCTGCGGGAAGAGGCGGGGATCACCGCCGGGGCATGGCGGTCGCTGGGTTCGTACGCCATCACGCTCGGCTCGACCGCTCGCGTCCACCTCTTCGAGGCCCGGCGCCTCACCTGCGGGCCGCAGGAACTGACCCCCACCGAACAGGACTTCACGCTGTCCTGGTGGCCGATGGCCGACGCGATCGACGCGGCCGCGCAGGGGCGCTTCCTCCTGCCCGCCGGGCCCCTGGCCCTGCTGCTGGCCGACCGGTGATGCCGCGCCGGGCCGTCAGCGGGTCGCGACCACGGTGAGCACCGCGCGGACCTGGGCGGTGATGGTCTGGCGGTTGTGGACGAAGTCCGGGTCGGTGATCTGGCCCGTCGCCGGGTCGGTGTTGTTCGGGCCGAATTGCAGCACGGGGGTGTGGAAGTGGCCGCCCGGGACCTTCAGGCCGACGGCGTCGCGCAGCAGGGTGGCGCGGTAGGCGATCTCGTTGGAGAGGTAGTCGCCGCCACCGCCCGCGCGGGCCGTCGAGCCCGGCGTCGGGCCGTCGGGGCGGACCACCGGGGTGGTGGCGCCCGCCGGGATCTCGGTGACGCCGGTGTTGTCGCGCACGGGGAACGGCCCGGTGTCCGCGGCGACGATCGCGGCGTACGGGAGCGTGGTCGTCGTCCACTGGGGCTGCGGGGCGGGCGTGGGGACGCCGGGCGGGACGGGGACCGTCTCGGTGCGGGAGACATTGGCGTTGTCGGGGTAGCCCCCGCGCCACGCGCCGTTGGTGCGTTCGACGTCGAAGCGGCCCACCCGGCCCTGGCTCACGGTCATGAACGCGTCCACCCGGCGCGGGCCGGGGCGGAACACCGGCAGCAGGGTGCGCTCGACCGTGCCGTCCGCGAAGTCCGCCCAGCGGACGGGGAAGACGGCGGTCTCGACGCGCGCCGGGCCCTGGGGCGTACGCAGCGTCATCCCGTCCAGCGCGAGCGCCGCCGCGCCGGAGGGGTTGGAGCGGCGGACGTCGGCGTCCAACTGGAACGGGTCGAAGCCGGTGACGACGATGCGCTTGATGTGCTTGCCCGCGGGGAGGCCGAGGGAGTCCTGCCCGCGGGAGGTCCGCTCCAGGGCGGTCAGCAGCTCGGCGCGGCGGGCTTCGCCCAGCGGGAAGTCAGGCCGCCACTCGCCGAGGGCGCGGGTCATCCCGAGGCGTGCCCAGTACAGCGGGCGGTCGTCGTCCCGGCTGAGGTCGCCACCGGCGGGCCCCCGGCCCTGCGCCCGAGCCACCGCCCGGTGCCACAGCCGCCCGCCGTCCCGCCGTACGACGCGCTCGGCCTGCGCGGCGGACCGTACGCCCGCCAGATCCCGGGCGAAGCCCGGCGCCACATCGTCGAAGCCGCTGCGGCGCAGGATCTCCTGGGGCGCGGCCCGGTCGAGGCGCTGCTCCTCGACGGTGGGGGTGCGGTCCTGGGCGGTCGCGGGGGTGGTGGTCAGGGCCAGGGGGAGGGCGGCCAGGGTGAGGGCCAGGAGGGTGCGTATCGGTGTCATGCGGGGCCTTTCGAGACGGCAGCGGAAACGACGAACCCCTCCCGCCCCGTGCGCGTGACGGGGCGGGAGGGGGAGAACGGATCGCTCAGCGGGTCGAGAAGGAGTGCACCGTCGTGGAGCGGTAGGTGTCGCCCGGGCGGAGCACCGTGGTGGGGAAGGCGGGCTGGTTGGGGGAGTCCGGGAAGTGCTGGGTCTCCAGGCAGAAGCCGTCGCCCTGCCGGTAGACCTGGCCGGACGTTCCGGCGAAGGTGCCGGTCAGGAAGTTACCCGTGTAGAACTGCACGCCGGGCTCGGTCGTCGCGATCTTCATGACCCGGCCCGACTCCGGCTCGGTCACCGTCACGATGTGCTCGGGGCGGCGGGTGAGGCCCTTGTCGAGGGCGAAGTTGTGGTCGATGCCCTGCCCGTACAGCACCTGCTGGTGGGCCTCCCGGATGTCCCGGCCGATCTCCTTGGTGCGGCGGAAGTCGAACGGGGTCCCGGCCACCTTGGCCAGTTCGCCGGTGGGGATGAGGGTCTTGTCGACCGGGGTGTAGCGGGAGGCGGCGATCTGGAGGCGGTGGTCGTAGATGGACCCCGAGCCCTCCCCGGCCAGGTTGTAGTAGGTGTGGTTGGTGAGGTTGACGACGGTGGCCTTGTCGGTGGTGGCCTCGTAGTCGATGCGGAAGTCGCCCGCCGCGGTGAGGGTGTAGTCGACGCGCACGGTGAGCGCGCCCGGGTAGCCCATCTCGCCGTCGGGGCTGACCCGGCGGAGGGTGAGGCCGACGTCGGCGCCCTTGCGGAAGGGCTCGACGGTCCAGACCCGCTTGTCGAAGCCCTTGTCGCCGCCGTGCAGGCTGTTGGGGCCGTCGTTGACGGGCAGCTGGTACTTCGTGCCGTCGAGGGTGAACGTACCGCGGGCGATGCGGTTGCCGTAGCGGCCGATGAGGGCGCCGAAGTACGGGCTGCTGGCGACGTACGAGTCCAAGTCGGCGAAGCCCAGCGACACGTTGGCCCGGCGGCCGTGGCGGTCGGGGATCTCCAGGGTCTGGACGACCCCGCCGTACGACAGCACGCTCAGCTTGGTGCGGCCGTTCTCGATCGTCCAGCGGTCGACCTTCGTGCCGTCGGCCAGCGTGCCGAANCAGCTTGGTGCGGCCGTTCTCGATCGTCCAGCGGTCGACCTTCGTGCCGTCGGCCAGCGTGCCGAAGTGTTCCTTCACCGCGTGTTCCGTCACCGCGCGTTCCTTTCCGGATGCGCCGCCGGGGCTCGCGTACGCGGGGCCCGCGGCCGCCACTCCGGCGGCCGCCGCCGCGGCCGTGATCACCGTGCGTCTGCTCGTGGTCATGTGCGGCTCCATAGAAGTCGATGCGTCAGGGGGAGTGGGGGAGGCGGGCTACGAGCCGACCCGGCGCTTGTTCCAGACGTCGAAGCCGACCGCCGCCAGCAGGACCAGTCCCTTGATCACCTGCTGGTAGTCGGTGCCGATACCCACCAGCGACATGCCGTTGTTGAGCACGCCGAGGACCAGGCCACCGATGATGGCGCCCAGCACGGTGCCGACACCGCCGCTGGCCGAGGCGCCGCCGATGAACGCCGCGGCGATGGCCTCCAGCTCGAAGTTGAGGCCCGCGCTGGGGGTGGCGGAGCCCAGTCGGGCGGCGAAGACCAGACCGGCGAGCGCGGACAGCAGACCCATGTTGACGAAGACCATGAACGTGACGCGCTTGTCCCGCACACCCGACAGCTTGGCCGCCGGCTGGTTGCCGCCGAGGGCGTACACGTGCCGTCCGACGACGGTGTTGCGCATCACGAAGCTGAAGATCACGAAGAGCCCGGCCAGGACCAGCAGCCCGTACGGTGCCCCGTGCCAGCTGGACAGCGTCATGGTGAAGGCCATCACGGCGGCCACGATCGCGGCGCACTTGACGAAGAACAGCCCGAGCGGCACCACGTCCAGCTCGTAGGCCGCCCGCTGCTGCCGGCCACGCCACTCCTGCCATACGGCGGCGGCACAGACGACGAGGCCGATCACCATGGTGGGGTTGTGGTACTGCGTGTACGGGCCCATCTCCGGGATGAACCCGGTGCTCAGCTTCTCGAAGCCGTCGGGGAACGGCGACAGCGACTGCCCGTCCAGCAGGATCTGGGTGCCGCCGCGGAAGGCCAGCATTCCGGCCAGGGTGACGATGAAGGACGGGATGCCGATGTAGGCGATCCAGAAGCCCTGCCACGCCCCGGCGGCCGCGCCGATCAGCAGGCACAGGACCACCGCGAGGCCCCACGGCATGTCGTGTTTGATCATCATCGCGCCGGCGGCCGCGCCGATGAAGGCGACGAGCGATCCGACCGACAGGTCGATGTGCCCCGCGATGATCACGATCATCATGCCGATCGCGAGGATGAGGATGTAGCCGTTCTGCTGCACCAGGCTGGTGACGTTGCCCGGCCGCAGCAGGATGTCGTCCGACCAGATCTGGAAGATGACGATGATCAGGGCGAGCGCGACCAGCATCCCGTACTGCCGCATGTTGGTCCGCATGCCCTGGAGCAGCAGCGTCCCGAGGCTCTTGGAGCCCTCGGCCGGCGGTGGGGCCGGGCTCTCGGTCTTCTGCGTGGCCGTGCTCATCCTTCGTCTCCTCTGTCCCTGTCCCTGGTCATGTGGCGCATCAGAACTTCCTGGGTCGCCTCGGCCCGGGGAACCTCCCCGGTCAGCCGTCCGGCCGCCATCGTGTAGATCCGGTCGCACATCCCCAGCAGCTCGCCCAGCTCGGAGGAGATGAAGACGACGGCCTTGCCCTGCGCCGCCAGGTCGTTGATGACCGTGTAGATCTCGTACTTGGCCCCGACGTCGATGCCGCGGGTGGGCTCGTCGAGGATGAGCACCTCGGGACCTGCGAAGATCCACTTACTGAGCACGACCTTCTGCTGGTTGCCGCCGCTGAGCCGGCCGACCCGCTCGAAGACCGTGGGTGCCTTGATGTTCATCGTCTTGCGGAACCGCTCGGCGACCCGGGATTCCTCGTGCTCGTTGACCAGACCGCGGCGCGCCACCTTGCTGAGCGAGGAGAGCGAGACGTTGCGGCTGATGGTGTCGTCGAGGTTCAGCCCGTACGTCTTGCGGTCCTCGGTGACGTACGCGATGCCGTGGTCGATGGCCTCCGGCACGGTACGGGTACGGACCTCCTGCCCGTCCCGGAGGACCCGGCCGCCCGCGTAGCGGCCGTACGTCCGGCCGAACACGCTCATCGCCAGCTCGGTGCGGCCCGCGCCCATCAGCCCGGCGATGCCGACGATCTCCCCGCGCCGGACGTTCAGCGACACCCCGTCCACGACCTTGCGCTGCTGGTCGATGGGGTGGTGCACGGTCCAGTCCTCGATGGCCATGGCCACCTCGGAGGCGTCCTTCCCCTGGTACGGGGTGCGCTCGGGGAAGCGGTGGTCCAGGTCCCGGCCGACCATGCCGCGGATGATGCGGTCCTCGGAGACCTCTGGTTCGGACTCCGGGGTCTCCCGGACCGACAGGGTCTCGATGGTCTGGCCGTCGCGCAGGATGGTGACGGAGTCGGCGACCCGGCGGATCTCGTTCAGCTTGTGCGAGATGATGATCGAGGAGATGCCCTGCGCCTTGAACTCCAGCAGCAGATCGAGGAGTTTGCCGCTGTCCTCGTCGTTGAGCGCCGCGGTCGGCTCGTCCAGGATGAGCAGCTTCACCTCCTTGGAGAGCGCCTTGGCGATCTCCACGAGCTGCTGCTTGCCCACGCCGATGTCGGCGACCCGGGTCTGCGGCGAATCCGACAGACCCACCCGCTTCAGCAGCGCGTTGGCGTGCTTGAGGGTTTCGTTCCAGCTGATCAGACCGCGTTTGGCGTGCTCGTTGCCGAGGAAGATGTTCTCGGCGACGGACAGGTAAGGGATCAGGGCCAGTTCCTGATGGATGATGACGATGCCGCGCTGTTCGCTGGCGCGGATGTCCTTGAACGCGCACGGCTCGCCCTCGAAGAGGATCTCGCCGTCGTAAGAGCCGTGCGGATGGACGCCGCTGACCACCTTCATCAGGGTGGACTTGCCCGCGCCGTTCTCCCCGCAGAGGGCGTGGATCTCGCCCTGCCGCACGCGGAGGTTGACGTCGGAGAGCGCCTTGACACCGGGGAAGGTCTTGGTGATGGAGCGCAGTTCGAGAATGGTGCTCATAGCCCGGACCCGCCCTACTTCAGCTGCGACGCGGTGTAGTAACCCTGGTCCACCAGCACCCGGGTGTTGGACTTGTCGATGCTGACCGGGTTGAGCAGATAGGTCGGCACGACCTTCTCGCCGTTGTCGTACGACTTGGTGTCGTTGATCGGGGGCTTGCCGCCGGTCAGCTTCGCCTTGGCTATCTGCACGGTGGCCTTCGCCAGCTTGCGCAGGTCCTTGTAGATGGTCTGCGTCTGCTGGCCCCGCACGATGGACTTCACGGAGGCCAGCTCCGCGTCCTGCCCGGTCACCACCGGGAACGGCTTGGCCTTCGTGCCGTAGCCGGCGCTCTTGAGCGCCGACAGGATGCCGATGGACATGCCGTCGTACGGGGAGAGGACGGCGTTGACGTCGTCGGTGCTGTACGCCTTGTTGAGCAGGTCCTCCATGCGGTCCTGGGCGGCGCTTCCGCTCCACTTGTCGGTGTAGAGCTGGTTCAGCTTGGTCTGCTTGGAGCGGACGACCAGCTCACCCTTGTCGATGTACGGCTTGAGCACGCTCATCGCGCCGTTGTAGAAGTACCGGGTGTTGTTGTCGTCCGACGACCCGGCGAACAGCTCGATGTTGAACGGGCCCTTGCGGCCCTTGGCCAGGCCCAGCTTGTCGGCGATGTACTGGCCCTGGAGCCGGCCGACCTTGAAGTTGTCGAAGGTCGCGTAGTAGTCGACGTTCTTCGTGCCCAGCAGCAGCCGGTCGTAGGAGATCACCGGGATGTTGGCGTCGTGGGCCTGCTTGAGGACGTCGTTGAGCGCACCGCCGTTGATCGGCGCGATCACCAGCAGCCGGTGGCCCTTGGTGATCATGTTTTCGATCTGGGCCACCTGGGTGCGTACGTCGTCCTCGCCGAACTGCAGGTCCGTCTTGTAGCCCGCAGCCTGGAACTGCTTGGCCACGTTGCGGCCGTCGGTGATCCACCGCTCGGAGGACTTGGTCGGCATCGCGATGCCGATCGTCCCTCCCTTTGCCTTGCTCTTGTACCGACTGCCGCCGACCGCTTCCTGGCCACAGGCCGTGGCGGTCAGCGAGAGCGCGAGGAGGCCGGCGCCTATCGCCGCGACTCGTGCGCCTCTTACCGTACGCATGGTGATGGGGTCCTTCCCTGGGGCGTCATTGCTCAGGACTTCTGGGGGGCCGTGCCGGTCTCGGCGTCGGACGCTTCCGTGACGGGGAAGCGCCGCAGCGGCCCCGGCAGCCGGGAGCCCAGCGGCGACAGCCCGCCGTCCGCGCCCAGCCGGGCGAGCAGATCGAGCACGAGCCGGCCGCGGCGCACCCGCTCGCGCGCGCTGTTCAGCGCCACGTCCCGCAGTTGCGCGCCGTAGGGGTAGATCCCCGGAGACTTGCTGAGCCCGAACTTCAGATAGATGGGGGCGCCGCGGCGGATCAACTCGGCCGCGTCATAGAGCCGTACGTACCCCCCGAGGTCGTCCGGGGCCTCGATGTAGAAGTCCATCGGGGCGCGGGAGACCCGGCGGATCTCGGTGAGGTGTTCCAGCGTCAGGTCCGAGGGGATGTTGATCGAGTCGGCGCCCAGCCGCTCGTACACCGCGAACGAGGCCGGGTTGACGGGGCCGACCAGCGCGGACAGCTTGAAGGTGGTGTCCGCGGGCAACTCACCGCGCTCCCGCAGCTGGTGCAGCAGCCACAGCACGCCCTCGTCGGCGACCAGCAGGCACTTCACGCCGAGCGAGGCGGCCCGCAGCGCGTCCTCCACGCATCCGGCGACCGCGTCGTGGCCGCGGGCCCGCAGGCCACCGCCGCCGGAGTCGGAACGGGTGGCGCCGCCGATGTCCCAGGTGCCGCGCGGACCGGTGAACAGGCACAGCTCGGCGTTGCGCTCCGCGCAGGACTCCACCATCTCGGTGATCTCGGCGTCGGTGAGCATCCACACGCCGCTGCCCTGGCTGATCCGGTGGATCGGTACGTCGAGCCGCCCGGCCTCCTTGAACACGGTGGCCAGCGCCTCCGGGCCCTCGACGGACGGGATCTCGGTGCGCCAGGTGCCACCGTCGGGGAAGGAGTGCGCGGAGGCGTCGGCGGGGTCGGGCGCGGGCGCCGCGTGGCCGAGCGGGGCGAGGGCGGCGTCGGCGGGACGGCGGGGGCCGGAGGGAAGGGCGGAGGCGGCGGTGGTCACGGTGCTCCTTGTATCGCCGTAAGGACTAGGTGAAGCCCTCGTCTTTGAGGACCGTTCAGGTTTTCGGGGGACGCGGGTGCTCCCCGGGGGGATACGGGAGGGGTCAGGCGGGCCGCAGCAGCACCTTGCCCACCTTCGGATCACCGCTCCCCACCAGCTCGATGGCGGTGGCGAAGTCGATGAGCGGCAGTTCGTGGGTCACCAGCGGCAGCAGCGTCAGCAGCCCCGCGTCGAAGACCCGCACCGCGTGCGCCCACGCGTCCGGCGCGGCCCCGAACACGGTCTGCACCTCGATCTGCCGGACGACCAGGTCGGTCGGGTCGAGCCCGTCCGCCGTGCCCGCCGCCGGGATCCCGGTGAGCACCAGCCGTCCGCCGCGCCGCAGCAGGGCCGCGGCGGTACGGGCGGCGGGGGCGGACCCGGCGGTCTCGATGACGACGTCGAAGCCGCCGTGAACGTCCTCCAGCCGGTCGTTCGTCACGAACGACGTGGCGCCGAAGGACAGGGACAGCCGCTCCCGGTCCGGCCGGGTCCCGACCACCAGCAGCTCGGCGGGGGAGACGGCGGCCAGGAACTGCACGGCGATCATGCCGAGCGTCCCGGTGCCCACCACCGCGACCCGCTGCCCGGGCTGCGCGTTCGCCTTGAGCGCGGCGGCGGCGATGCACGCGGCGGGCTCCAGCAGGGCGGCCGCGGTCAGATCGGCGTCGTCGGACAGCGGGTGCAGCAGCCGGGCGGGCAGGGTCAGGGTGGTGGCCATCGCGCCGGGCTGGGTGAAGCCGGTCTCCTCGTACCCCGCCGTGCACAGCGTGGTCTCCCCGGCGTGACAGCGGTCGCACACCTGGCAGTTGCGGAACCCCTCGCCGACGACCTTGCGGCCGACGAGCGCCTCGGGGACGCCCGCGCCGACCGCCTCGACCGTCCCGGACCACTCATGGCCGGGCGTGACGGGATACCGCACGTACCCCTCGGGCCGGTTGCCCTCATACACCTCGCGGTCGCTGCCGCAGATCCCCGACGCGTGGACCCGCATCAGCGCGTCCCCGGGCCCGGGCGCGACCGGGGCGGTCTCGGTGAGGTGGAACGCGCCGGGGGCGTCGAGGACGAGCGCGGTCACTGCTGCCCGCCCTTCGGGTCCCGCTTCTCCCAGCCCTCGGCCCACAGGTCGAACCGGGCCTGCTGCTGCGGGAATTCGGCGGCCGCGTCGGTGTCCAGCTCCACGCCGAGGCCCGGCTCGTGGGACAGCTCGAAGTAGCCGTCCACGACCTGCGGCGCGCCCTTGACCACCTTCTTGATCTCCGCGTCGGCGAAGTCGTTGAAGTGCTCCAGGATCTTGAAGTTCGGGGTGCAGCCCGCGACCTGGAGCGACGCGGCGGTCAGCACCGAGCCGCCGACGTTGTGCGGCGCGACCAGCACGTAGTGGGTCTCGGCGGTCGCGGCGAGCTTGCGGGTCTCGAGGATGCCGCCGAGGTGGCCGACGTCCGGCTGGATGATGTCGACGGCCTGCGACTCGAACAGCTCGCGGAACTCGATCCGGTCGTGGATGCGCTCGCCCGTCGCGATCGGCAGGTTCGTCTTCTCCGCGACCTTCGCCAGCGCCTTCAGGTTCTCCGGCGGCACCGGCTCCTCCAGCCACGACGGCCGGAACCGCTCCAGCTCGCCCGCGATCCGCACGGCGGTCGACGGGCTGAACCGCCCGTGCATCTCCACCAGCAGCTCCGCGTCCGGCCCGATCGCGTCCCGCACCGCCTCGACCAGCGAGATCGAGTGCAGCGTCTCGGCGTGGTCCAGCTCGAAGTGGCCGGTGCCGAACGGGTCCAGCTTCAGGGCCTGGTAGCCGCGCTCGACCACCGTGGTGGCCGCCTTGTGGAACGCCTCGGGGGTGCGCTCGACCGTGTACCAGCCGTTCGCGTACGCCTTGACCCTGTCGGTCACCTTGCCGCCGAGCAGCTGCCAGACGGGCACGCCCAGCGCCTTGCCCTTGATGTCCCAGCAGGCCATCTCGACACAGGCGATGCCGGACATCACGATCTCGCCCGCGCGGCCGTAGTCGCCGTACTTCATCCGGCGCACCAGGTCCTCGACCGCGAACGGGTCCGACCCGGCGATGTGGTTCTTCTCGGCCTCGTGGAGATAGCCGAGGAGCGCATCGGTGTGGCCGAGCATGCGGGTCTCGCCGACGCCGGTGATGCCCTCATCGGTGTGGACCTGCACGTAGGTGAGATTGCGCCAGGGGGTGCCGACGACATGCGTGCTGATTCCGGTGATGCGCAAGGCTATGACCCTTCGCGATGTTCGATATTTCGTCACTCGTTCGAAATCTTGGCGTGACGGTAATCACCGGGCGTCAGAGGTGTCAATGGTCCTGCGTCGAATGGTTATCGAACGGCGGCCGGGACGACGCCAAGCGCGCGAACGATGCCGATCACCCCCAGACCTCCTCACCCCGGGCCATTTGGCGGACGCGGTCGTGTCGATGCCGTGACCCCGTTCCGCCGGGCGGCAGGCTGCGCCGCTGACGGCGAAGGTTCATCGAGAGAGGCGGTCAGATGAAAAGAGTACTGCGAACCATCTTGCTGAGTAGCTGCGTTGCGGCGGCCGTTGCCTTTGGTGGCATCCATCAGGACGGTGGCACCCACTCCACTCGGGCACAGCAGGTTCCGAACCCCAACGACCTGCTCCGCGCCTTCATCCAGGGCGGATCGGCTCAGGACAACGACTGCGACAGCCGGCTCGGGGGCTTGGTCACCGGGGGCACCAGCGGCAGTAGCGGCAGCAGTGGGAGTAGCGGCAGTAGTGGCAGCAGCGGCAGCAGTGGCAGTAGCGGCAGCAGCGGCAGTAGTGGGAGCAGCGGCAGCAGTGGGAGCAGCGGCAGCAGCGGGAGCAGCGGGAGCAGCGGCAGCAGCGGGAGTAGCGGCAGCAGTGGCGGTAGCAGCAGCGGGAGCAGTGGCAGTAGCGGGAGTAGCGGCAGCAGTGGCGGTAGCAGCAGCGGCGGCATGTCCCTCGCCGCGTTCAGCGTCGCGCCCAACTCCGCGCCCAGCGGCATCGGGGCGAACTGCCGCAACATCCGCGGATAGCGGCACTGGTAACCGGTCGCGGTGAGCGGAGCATGATGGAACAGCCCACCAAGGCCCCTGCCGGGCGGCCCGGGGGCGCAGACGCCGGGCGGCAGACGACCGCCCGGGTGTGTGCGCCCCGGGCGCCCGTGCTGGAGGGGCCGGTCGAGGCCGGACGGACCTGGTCCGGCCCCTCCCTCGTCCTGCTGGCGGTGACCGCCGCCGTGCTGCTCGGCGCGGCGCTGTGGCATCTGGCCCTGGTGTTCCTGAGCATCGCGCCGCCCGGTCCGGTGCAGCGGACGTACGCACACGCCATCGAGGCGCACGTGAACCCCGAATTCGGCCAGGACTGGCAGCTGTTCGCGCCCCAGCCGCTCCAGGCGAACGTCCGGGTCGAGGCCCGGGTGCGGACCGTGGCGGGTTCCGGGGCGCGCCGGACCAGACGCTGGACGAGCCTCACGGCCCAGGACATCGCGGCCATTCGGCACAGCCCGCTGCCGAGCCATGCGGATCAGAACCTGCTGCGCCGCGCCTGGGACTTCTACCGGGACACCCACAACCGGCGGGAGATGCCCACTGACGCGCGGGGCGCGCTCTCCGCCCAGTACCTCAAGCGGATCGCCCTGAGCCGCCTCGCGCCCGACGCGCACGGCGCACGGATCACCGCGCTCCAGGTGCGCAGCAGGGCCGTTCCCGTACCGCCCCCGCACTGGAGCGACCGCGCCCCCGTGCGGAACACCCCGCACCGCACCCTGCCCTGGTGGCCGGTGACGGACGACGACCACAGGGGACTGTGACGTGAACCGACTGGCCCCGCTGGACCGGCTGACCCGGCTGATCACCTTCGCCGCCCGTCCCCACGCCTCGTACCAGGCCGCCCTGTTCCGCATCGGCCTCGGTGGGATCGCGGCCGCCTTCCTGCTCCGGGAGTGGCCGCACCGGCGGCTGCTGTACGGCGACCGCAGCCCTTGGTCGCCCGAGATGGCGGCCCGGGTCATCGAGGAGGACCACCGGTTCAGCGTGCTGCTGTGGTCCGGCGGCCACTGGTGGTTCGAACTCGTCTACCACGGCGCGATCGTGGCGTCCGTCCTGCTGATGCTGGGCTGGCGCACCCGGGCGACCTCGGTGGTGTTCCTGGTGGCCGTGCTCTCGATCGAAAGCCGGAACACCTATCTGGGTGACGCCGGGGACAACGCGATGCGGGTGATGGCCCTGTACCTGGCGTTCACCCGCTGCGGCGCGGTCTGGTCGCTCGACGCGCGCCGCAGCGCCCGGGCCCGGCGGCAGGGCAAGCCGGTGGACGACCGGGCCGGGGTGGCGATGTGGCAGGCGATCGGGGTGCTGCTCCTGTGGGTGTCCGACGGCTTCCCGCACACCGCGTGGGCGACGGTCCTCTGGGCGTTCTGGGCGGCCCACGGCGCGTGGTACGCGGCGCACCGGTGGTCCTGGGGGCACCGGGCGCGTGACCTGCTCGACGCGGTCACGGCGATGCTGCACAACTGCGCCATGCTGGTGATCGCGGTCCAGGTCTGCCTGATCTACGGGACGGCGGGCTGGTACAAGATCCAGGGCGCCCTGTGGCAGGAGGGCAGCGGGCTGCACTACGCCCTGCACCTCGACTACTTCATGCCGTGGCCCGCCCTCGGCGGGCTGCTCGCCCACAGCATGCTGGTGGTCTACCTGCTGAGCTACGGGACGGTCATCGTGCAGGCGGCCTTCCCCTTCCTGCTCGGCTACCGGCGGCTCAAGAACGTCCTGCTGGCGGCGATGATGCTGGAGCACCTGGCGATCGGCGTCGTCCTCGGCATCCCGTTCCTGTCCGCCATGATGATCGTCTCGGACGCGATCTTCCTGCCCACGTCCTTCCTGCTCCTGCTGGGCACGCGGTGCGCCCGCCTCGCCCGCCGCGCGCGGCGCATGACCGGGGCGGCGGTCAACCCGCCGTCGCGGGAGCACCCGCCCAGCGGTATCGGACACGCCGCACGGGGGTGACGTTCCCGCAGGCCGCGGGGCGGGCCCGATAGCTGTACAGGGACTTCGTCCCCCACAGGGAATCCGCCCCCGCTCACGGAGGTCCGTACCCCATGCGCAACCGTCGCCGCTTCCTCGGTGCCGTCACCGGCCTGCTCATCGCCGCTCCCCTCATCCCCGCCGCCCACGCGGCCCCGGCCCCCGCCCCCGCTCCCGCCCCCGGTTCCGCCGCCCCGGCCGGGGTCCCGGGGATGCCGTCGATGGGGCGGCAGAGCCTGCCGCTGCCGTGGGGCAACAACGTCACCGTGAACCGCATCGGCTACGTGAGCAGCAACGGCACCGTCGCCCTGTCGGGCACGTACCGCTGTCTGCGGGACGGCGCGGACATCCCGCGCGCCGACATCCTCGTCACGCTCACCCAGGGCCAGGTGCGGTACGGGCTCGGGGGCAGCCCGGCGCTCTGCGACGGCGTGACCCACACCTGGTCGGTGCAGGACGGCGCGGGCGTGCGCTTCGTACCGGGCCCGGCGCTCGTGGAGAGCAGCCTGCTGAGGTTCGAGGCCGTCCAGCAGTTCGTTCCGCTTCCGCGGACCGCGGCCGTGAGGGAGCGCGCGATCACGCTGGAGGCGCGCGAGTTGTGAGACCCGCCCCCCGTCGCCGCGCTTGAGCCCCTCCCCCACGGGGGATATCCCTTCTTTCCACCGCCTTTGTGCAGAGGCGGGCAGGGAGAGGGGGAACGGGGACGATGGCGACGGGGGACCCACAGGACCGCATCCCGGCGTATCCGGGCGTCGAGCGCTTCGTCGAGGCGTTCGACAAGCTGGTCATCCAGCAGCGGCGCAGCCGCAGCAGGGTGCCGGTGGTGCTGTTGACGGAGGAGGGCGCCGGGCGGGCCGGCCGGAGGATCGTGGGAGGGCTGCGGTCGCGGCTGCGCGGCCGCAGCCAGGTGCTGGCGCCGCACGCGTACGTACCGGCGCTCCGGCCCGGCTCCGATCCGCCGCCGCTGGAGCTGTTCGAGCAGATCGCGCTCCAGCTCGCGGAGTCCATGCCGGTCGACACCGGGCAGCTGCGGCTGCCGGGCTACCGGCTGCTGCACTCGGTGGTCACGGCCCCGGCCATCGACGGGCCCATCGAGCACCGCCACCGCGACCTGCGCAACCACTGCTACGACGAGCACCGCCGCTGGTCGCGCACGGCCAACACGCTGTGGCGGATCGGCGGCCGGGACCACGCCAGCGGCGGCTCGGTCGTGGAGCTGCTGTGGAACTTCGTGGCCGGGCCGCTGTGCCAGACCCTGCCGCGCTGGCTGTTCGGCGTCCGGTCCAGCCGCCGGATGCTCGGCCGCGGCCGCCACCGCCGCTGGTACGCGGAGTGGGCGCGGCTCCAGCGCGGCACCCCGCCCACCGACTTCTTCCGCTCTGCGCTCGACCACGTCCCCGGCGGCGAGGGCAGCGACCCGGAGCGCCTGGACCGGGTGCTGATGCACGCGCTGCTCGCGGACCTGGACGGGGCGGTGCGCCGCCGCCGCTTCCACCCGTGGCGGATGCGCCGCACCACCCGGTTCGTGCTGCTCTTCGAGGAGGCCGGGGCGCTGGACTCGCGGGTGCAGCGCTTCTTGCGCGAACTGCGCTCCGCCGTCGAGGACCTGCGCTGTACGTCGGTGATCGCGATCGCGGCCGGGGCGCGCTCGCTGGCCTCCCGCATCCCCGACATCGAGGCGGCCGACCTGGCCCACGCGGGCGCCGAGCTGGAGCTCGTCGAGCGGCAGGGCATGCGCGCGGGCCAGCCCACCGGGATCGTGGTGCCGGTGAGCGAGGGGCCGGAGGACGACGAGCGGGCGTCGTACTGGCTCGGCCGCCGTCCCACCCTGGTCGCGCCCTCCCGCCGCTGGGGCCCTCGTACCGAGATCGCGGGCGCGGCGGTCGTCGTGCTGGTCGCGCTGGGGCTGATGGCCGGCGGCCTCTACCGGCCGCTGTGGGGCGGGGGCGACGACAGCTGCGCGGGCCAGACCTTCCTGGGCAAGGACGGCCAGTGCGTCGGGGTGACGACGGGCACGCAGCGGTTCGCCCAGGGCACCAACGAGCGGCAGGTCAGCGAGGTGCTGGAGCAGATCGACCGGCAGAACGGCGAGGTGGACGCCGCGATGAGCCGCCGCGAGGAGGCGTCGCCGCGCTATCGCACGGTGGTCTACATCGGCCCGTTCAGCGGCGGCGCGGGCGCCGACGACCCGGTGCGCGGCGGCACGCTGCCCGAGCTGCGCGGGATCGCGCTCGCCCAGGCCCATGTCAACGCCCTGGCGCTGACGTCGGACGACCGGGTTCCGGTGCGGGTGCTGGTGGCCAACGCGGGCCATCTCTTCGAGGACGCCCCGGCCGTCGCCGACTCCATCGTCCAACTGGCCCGGCGCGACCCGTCGATCGTGGGCGCCGTCGGCCTCGGCCAGAGCCGCGGCTCCACGTACTCCGCGATCCGCAAGCTGGACGCGGCGGGCATCCCCATGGTCGGCACCTCCGGCACGGCCGACTCGCTGCTCTCCCAGGGTCCGCACTACTACCAGCTCGCGCCCGTCGACTCCCGCGCCGCCCAGGTCATGGCGGCCTTCGTCCGGGAGGCGGCGATGGTGACCCGCCCCGGCCGCGCCCCGGTGACGGCGCGCCGGGTGATGCTGATCGCCGATCCGAAGGATCCGTACAGCTCCGGTCTGGCCCGTTCGTTCCGCACCGAATACCGGTCTGGTCCGGTCGAGACGCTGCTGCTGGGGACGGGCGGGGGCGCCACCGGACCGGCCGGGCGGTCGTACGACACGATGGAGGACTTCGCGGAGCGGGTGTGCCGGGTGGCGGGCGGGGGCGAGCCGACGGGCGTCGTATGGACGGCCCGCGGCAGCCAGTTCGTCACCTTCCTGTCCGAGTACAGCAGGATGGCCGACGACTGCCCGACCGTCAGCGTGCTCGGCGGCGACGACGTCACCAACGCGCTGCTGCTGGGCCAGAATCCCTGGGCGATCTTCCAGGGGCTGAATCTGTACTACGTCTCGCACGGCGAGCCCTCGCGGGTCCGGGCGGAGAGCGCCCAGGCGTATCTGCGGGCGTACGACGCGCAGTACGGCGGCGAACGCGGGGTGCTGGCCCAGGCGATGCGGCTCGACGGGCACTCCCCGCTGGCCTGGGACGCCCTGTGCTATCTGTCCCAGGCCATCGACGAGGCCTGGGTGGGCAGCGGGAAGCGGGACGGGCGGCTGGACCGGACGCTGGTGCAGGCCGTGCTCTACCAGGGCCTGGGCAGCGGCGGCTTCAACGGGGCGACCGGCCGGATCGACGCCCACGGCGTGGCCGGGGGCGGGCGGCTGACCGCCGACAAGCTGGTCGCCATCCTGCACGGCGCGCCCGAGGGCGCGCCGCGGCCCGCGCTGCTGTGCGGGGCGGTGACGGCGACCGACATCCGGAAGAAGTGGGGGCCGGAGAAGCGGTACACCTGCCCGGTGCCCGTCGACTGACGGGCTATTCCGTTCCGCCTTCGTCTCCCGTACCTCCGTCTGCCCGGCCCAGCAGGGAGACGAAGGTACGGAAGAGGGCGGGCATGTCCACCGCGTCCGGGTCGTGCAGCCACTGGAACTGGAGCCCGTCCAGCACCGCGACCAGCAGCGGCGCGGCGGCCTCCGGGGTGAGCCCGCCGGGCAGCCGGTCGCCGAACTCGCCGCGCAGGGTGTCCGCCATGTCGGCGCGCACCCGCTCGTAGCGGCGGGCGAACCAGTCGCGCGCGGGGTGGTCCTCGGTGACGCTCTCGCCCAGCAGCGCGGAGAAGGTCTGCACGACGCCGGGGCGCATCGCGTTGTACTCCACCAGGGAGGCGAGCAGTTCCAGCGGCCAGGTGCCGCCGCCGTCGCGCCGCGCGGCGCCGGTGTCCCACTGGTCGCGCTCGGCCAGCACGGCGATGAGCAGCGCGTCCTTGGTGGGGAAGTAGTGCAGCAGCCCTTGCTGGGTGAGCCCGGCGCGCTCGGCCACCGCGCTCAGGGTGGCGCCCCGGTAGCCGCGCTCGGCGATGACGTCGAGGGCGCAGCGGACGATCTCCGCGCGCCGCTCCTGGCCGCGCCGGGTGGCGGTCGGGGAGCCGTCGTCCGCCGGCCTGTCCAGCCTGTCCATGGGAGTACCGTAGAACAGGTTTGGTAACGAAACAATAACGGTACCTACCTGAATACAGGTAAACGGGTCCACGATGGGCCCCGCCGATGGCGTGGAGAGCGTCCGGACCCGTTGAGGAGGCCGAGTCGTGGCAGATGCGATCAGTGCGGACGTGAGCGGTGTCGTCGAGAAGGCACTCGGCGCGCTCGACCTGGAGACCAAGGCCCGGCTGCTCGCCGGGCAGGACATGTGGTCCCTGCCCGCCGTCCCCGCCATCGGACTGCGCTCCCTGGTGATGTCGGACGGCCCGATCGGCGTCCGGGGCGTGCGCTGGACCGCCGACGACCCCTCCATCGCCCTGCCCAGCCCCACCGCCCTCGCCGCCACCTGGGACCCGGCGCTGGCCCGCCGCGCGGGGCGGCTGCTGGCCCAGGAGGCGCGCCGCAAGGGGGTGCACGTGCTGCTCGCCCCGACGGTGAACCTGCACCGATCGCCGCTGGGCGGCCGCCACTTCGAGGCGTACAGCGAGGATCCGTATCTCACCGGCGCGATCGGCACCGGCTATGTGCGCGGCGTCCAGGACGGCGGGGTCGGCACCACCGTCAAGCACTTCGTCGCCAACGACGCGGAGACCGAGCGCTTCACCGTCGACAACCGGGTGGGCGCGCGAGCGCTGCGCGAGCTGTATCTCGCGCCCTTCGAAGCCATCGTCAAAGACGCCCGCCCATGGGGTGTCATGGCCGCCTACAACGGGGTCAACGGCGCCACGATGACCGAGCACCGCGCCCTCCAGCGGGGCGTGCTGCGCGGCGAGTGGGGGTTCGACGGCTTCATCGTCTCCGACTGGACGGCCGCCCGGGACACCGCCGGGGCGCTCGCGGGCGGGCTCGACGTCGCCATGCCCGGCCCGCAGACCGTCTACGGCGAGGCGCTGGCCGCCGCCGTGCGCGACGGCCTGGTGGCCGAGTCGGACGTCGACGACGCGGTGCGGCGGGTGCTGACCCTGGCCGCCCGGGTCGGCGCGCTGGACGGCGCCGAGCC
>NZ_RIBZ01000217.1:0-5590 GCF_003721215.1 Streptomyces botrytidirepellens | reverse complement strand
GGTGGCCGAGCCGCCGGGGTCCACGGTGGTCGAGGCGGGTTCCAGAGAGGTCCAAAGGCTCACCGCAACGACGCTATGGCGGACGCCCGCCCGCTGTCGCAGGCGTCGGGGCAGGTTCCGTTGCCTGAAAGCACCGCCGCGTTGCCCTGCCGGGCGGGCCGTCGGCCCCGGTACCCGCCGCGGCCCCCGGGGCTGCCCTCACGGCTGCCCCGGCGCCTCTACCGGCATGCCCCGCAGCGTGTTAGCCAGAGGGGGCGGACGTACCGGATCAAGGAGGCGGCGAAGCCCATGCACGCAGGACGAAAGCCGGACCACGACCAGTCCTCCGACCGGTCCAGGTCCCCGGTCCGCCCCGCACCGGACCGCGTCACCGCGAAGCCGGACGTACCCGTAGGGCCCGGCGGCCCGATGACGCCCGGGCAGATGATCGCCCTCCAGCGCACCGTGGGCAACCTCGCGGCGAGCACGGTGATCGGGCAGGCGACCGTCCAGCGGGCGGGGGAGGGAAGCGCGAGCGCGGCCACCGCCGAGCAGCCCGCCAAGGACGGCAACACCAAGGACGTCAAGGGCAAGGAGGTGATCTACCGGCTGAGCCGGTCGATCGAAAGCCGCGCCGTCGAGAGCAAGCTGAAGCCGAACGTCTGGGCGCCGGGCACGTGGTATCCGGAGAAGCTGATGCTGGAGGGGAAGATGCGCCTGAGGCGCACCCTGGACCGGCGGGTGCTCGCCGGTGAGGTGTTCACCGCGCAGGACTTGGCGGACATCGAGGCGCTCACGACGGTCAACCCCACGTGGCTGAAGGACGTGGGCATCGGCACGATCGAGGATGCCAAGGCGTACACCACCAAGGGCAACTACAAGGACTGGCTGAAACTCCCCTCGGGCACGCGCGTCCTCACCGCGACCCTGGCCTACAACAACCATCTGAAGGGCGCGCCCGTCCCGGACGCTCCGGACTACACGCTCGGCCGCTTCTTCAACACCCAGGGGAGCAACCTCACGGAGGCGCAGAAGCAGCCCCTGAGGGACGAGCGCGACGAGCAGATCCGGCAGACCGCCGTCCGCACGCTGCACCCGGCCGCGATTCCGCCCCAGGACATGCACGCCGACGCGAACAAGGCGCACGTCACCCAGCACCAGAAGAAGGCCGACAAGGCCCGCGACGTCTTCACCAACGTCCTTCTCGTCCTCCAGCACGGACTGAAGATCTACGACAAGGAGCAGAAGCAGCACATCGACTACCGGGACGGCGACGTCATCCGGGCCCTCGCGCACGGCGGCCGGGTCAACATCCGCATCCCGGCGCTGAGCGCAGGGGACTCGGCCACGGCCCTGCCGGAATTCCTGGGCGTCACCGACGACAAGGGGAAGCCCACGCAGTTCGTCGACGAGCGGGACTACGCCACGCACGGCATGGACATCGAGAAGAACAAGCCCGGTAAGCGGGGCACGTTCAAGGAGACGGGTGGGGGCCTCGTCTCCCTCGGGAACCGCATCAAGCCGGATGGTCCGGACATGTGGGGCCTGGACGTGCCCGGTGGCGGCTTCGGTACGAAGGACTGGAACGGCGATGTGGTCCTGCCGACCGGATCGCACGGCCACATGCTGCTGGTCTTCACCGCGCCGACCAAGGTGAAGGACGGCTCCCTGTTGATCGGCATCGAGACGATCGGGCCCCACAAGCCCAGCCCGGTTGGTTACCAGCACGACTTCCGGTCCACCGAGGCCACGTCCAACCCCGAGACGGTCTGGCACGGACACAAGCGCGACAAGATCGGTTCCGGCGGAACGGCCAAGAACGAGCGCTACGTGGACCTGAAGGAGCTGGGGGACGCACAGGGACACGGGGACTGGCGCGCGTTCCTGGACGACATCAAGCAGGGCTGGTACGCCGAGCTGGACAAGACCAAGGACGGCTCGGACGAGCGGCAGGCGCTGTACCACCAGCTCGTCGGCCGGCGGCAGCACTTCTACGGGCAGACGGACTGATCCGGGCCGATCCGGGTACGCGACGTGCACCCGGGCACGGCGGGACCGGGATCGGGGTCTGCCCGCCTGGCTCCGCCCATACCTTCGGGCACCGGCTCTGCCCCCTGGCAGGTCCCGAGGGACCTAGCCGCGCTGTGGCAGCCCGGTCAAGGGTGTGAAGGTCCCACGTTCTTCCTCACCCTTACCCCGAGGAGCACAGCGCATGCCGTCGTATCTGTCGCCGGGCGTCTATGTCGAGGAGGTCGCCAGCGGCTCCCGCCCGATCGAGGGGGTGGGCACCTCGGTGGCCGCCTTCGTCGGGCTCGCTCCCAGCGGGCCGCTGAACACCCCGACGCTGGTGACCAACTGGTCCCAGTACGTCGCCGCTTTCGGCGAGTTCACCGACGGGTACTACCTCGCGCACTCCGTCTACGGGTTCTTCAACAACGGCGGCTCCGCCGCGTACGTCGTACGCATCGGCGGCGCGCCCGGCGGGGAGGAGGCCGGAACCGCCGGCGCCCCGGCCGCCGTGGCGGGATCCGCAGCCGCCCCGGCCCAGCTGCCCCCGGGCGCGCCCACCGAGCTGGGCACGTTCTCCGTACGGGCCCTGACCCCCGGCGGCGCGCTCAGCGTCGAGGTGGCGGACCCGGAGGGCGAGGGCCCGGCCGAGCGGTTCAAGCTGATCGTCAAGGACGACGGCAAGGTCGCCGAGACCTTCGACGTGAGCGCGAAGAAGGGCAACCGCTCCTACGTCGTCACGCAGGTCAAGGAGCGCTCCAAGCTGATCACCGTCCAGGAGGCGGCCCCCGCCGGGCAGCTGGCCCGGCCGGAGAACCAGACCGTCGCCCTGGTCCGTCCCGCCCCCGCCGCCCCCGCGCCCGCGGGTGCCCCGGCCGAGACGTCCGCCGCCCACCCCGGCCCCGCCGAGTACCTCGGCGACTCCGCCGACCGCACCGGCTTCGGCGGCCTGGAGGCGGTCGACGAGGTCTCGATGGTCGCCGTCCCCGACCTGATGGCCGCCTACCAGCGCGGCGCGATCGACCTGGAGGCGGTCAAGGCCGTCCAGCTCGGGCTGATCGCCCACTGTGAGCTGATGGGCGACCGCGTCGCCGTCATCGACCCGCCGCCCGGCCTCAACGCCCGTGACATCAGGGTCTGGCGCCAGGAGACCGCGGGCTACGACTCCAAGTACGCGGCCGTCTACTACCCCTGGATCAAGATCTTCGACCCGGCCACCGGCCAGGGCCGCATGGTCCCGCCGAGCGGTCACGTCGCCGGGATCTGGGCGCGCAACGACTTCGAGCGCGGCGTGCACAAGGCCCCCGCCAACGAGGTCGTCCGCGGCGTCGTCGACCTGGAGAACCAGGTCACCCGCGGCGAGCAGGACCTGCTCAACCCGATCGGCGTCAACTGCATCCGCGCCTTCCCCGGCCGCGGCATCCGCATCTGGGGCGCCCGCACCCTCTCCTCCGACCCGGCCTGGCGCTACATCAACATCCGCCGGTACTTCAACTACCTGGAGGAGTCGATCCTGATCGGCACCCAGTGGGTGGTCTTCGAGCCCAACGACCACCAGCTGTGGGCCCGCATCCGGCGCAACGTCTCCGCGTTCCTGGTCAACGAGTGGCGCGCCGGCGCCCTCTTCGGCTCCAGCCCGGAGCAGGCCTTCTACGTCAAGTGCGACGAGGAGACCAACCCGCCGGAGTCGGTGGACCTGGGCCGGGTCATCTGCGAGATCGGCATCGCGCCCGTCAAGCCCGCCGAGTTCGTGANGAGTCGGTGGACCTGGGCCGGGTCATCTGCGAGATCGGCATCGCGCCCGTCAAGCCCGCCGAGTTCGTGATCTTCCGGCTGGCCCAGTTCTCCAGCGGAAGCGGCGAGCTGGAGGAGTAGCGGTTCCGGGCGGCGCGCGCCCGCGCGCCGCCCCTTCTCCGCCCCTTTTCTTCCGTCCAGTCGGTGCATCAGTAGCAGAAGGACAGACAGCGGTTCATGAGCCTCCAGCCCGGTGATTCCTTCACCTCACACAATTTCGGCATCCAGATCGACGGCGTCATGGTCGAGTACCTCCAGGAGGTCAGCGGCCTGAGCTTCGAACAGGACGTCATCGAGTACCAGCAGGTCTCCGCGCAGGGCAAGCCCAAGGTCAGCAAGATGCCGGGCGTGCAGAAGGCGGGTCAGTGCACGGTCGTGCGCGGCATGACCCCGTCCCCGGCGTTCACCCAGTGGATCCAGCAGTCCATCAAGGGCCAGATGTCCACGGCCCGGAAGAACGCCACGATCATGGTGATGGACTACGAGCTGAACCCGGTCAAGCGGTACAACCTGCGCAACGCCTGGTGCAGCAAGATCGACGCCAGCACCGTCAAGGCCGGTGAGGCGTCGGCGCTGACCGAGACCGTCACCATCACCTTCGAAGAACTGGAAATCGAGTAATGCGCCGCACGGCCGTCCGCGCGCCGGCAGCGGAAGCCGCCCCACCGCCCGAGGCGGCCGTCGCGGCCCCGGCTCCGACCCCGTCCCCGGCGCCGGACCCCGAACCGCAGCGGCTGCGCACCGAGTTCGAGTTCGAGCTGCCGCGCGGCTACGTCGACGAGTCCGGCACCGTGCACCGCACCGGCACCATGCGCCTGGCGACCGCGCGGGACGAACTGGTGCCGCTGCGGGACGTCCGCGTCCAGGAGAACCCGGCCTACCTGTCGGTCGTGCTGCTCGGCCGGGTCATCACCCGGCTCGGCGGTCTGACCTCGGTGCACGACGGCGTGGTGGAGAACATGTTCGCCTCCGACCTCGCCTTCCTCCAGGACTTCTACCGGCAGGTCAACGCCGAGGGCCACACCCGGGCCGGGGTCACCTGCCCGCACTGCGAGCAGCCCTTCGAGGTGGAGCTCGGCGGGAGCCGCCTGGGGGAATCGTGACGTACGCGACCGACCGTCTCCACGAGGAGATCGCGTACATCGCCTACCACTTCCACTGGAGCCTGGAGGACATCCTGGACCTCGAACACGGCGACCGGCGGCGCTACGCGCGGGAGATCGCCTCTCTCGTCACCCGCGCCACGGAGGGGTAGATGGGACTGTTCGACAGACTCCGGGGCCAGTCGCGGGCGCCGCGCGGCGGAGTTGCCGCCGACGCGCCCGGGGAGACGTCCGGGCGGGCACCTGGGGAGGACGCCCGTCCGGACGCCCGTCCGGCATCCGCGGTGGGGATGCCGGGCGGTCCGTCCGCGTCCGGGTCCGCGTCCGGGGCCGGGTCCGCGGGCGACCGTACAGACCGCCGGGCGGCGGACGCGTGGGCTGGAATTCCCCCGATCCAGTCCACGGCCGCCGCTCGGCCCCCGCGCGGCGTCGCCGACCCCGCCTTCGGCGGCTCGCTCACCACGTGGCAGAACCCGTCCTTCACCGGAACGCTGTCGCACGCCGTCCTCGACGGCGCGCCGGGCGGCCTGATCCGGGGCGCCCTCAGCACGTCGGGCAGCCCGTCCCCGGACCTCGGCGCGCCCTCGCTGGCCCTGCCGATGGCCCGCCCTGAGCCGCCGCCCACGGAGACCCCGTCGTCCGGCGGCTCGCCGGGCCCCCTGGTACGCCCGGTCCCCCCGACCCCGGCCCGCCGCCCGACCCTGACC
>NZ_RIBZ01000214.1:0-17005 GCF_003721215.1 Streptomyces botrytidirepellens | reverse complement strand
GAGGAGCCGCCGTCAGCCTTGGCCGTTGACGATGTGGCCCCGGGCTGGTCGGCAGCCCACGACGTTCCTCGCGTCCTCCCACCCGTACACAATTCTCCGGACGGATCCGGACGCCCCAACCTGCCGGGTCAGCACAGGCCCATCGGCGCAGGCACTACAGCCCCGGCGAACGGTCGTGCGGCCCCCGGGACTCCCCGCACCGCGGCGCGCAGCCCCCGCAGCACCGGCAACCAGGGGGCGGACGCCGACGCACGCGGTGACCCAGACGCACCCCCCCGCTCCACCGCGCCCGAGACCCTCGGCGACGACCTCCCCGAACGCAAGAATCCCGGAAGGCGCCCGGCGTCACCTGACTCTGCCGCAGCAGGCACTCCGCCGAAAGAAGGGACGACGGGGGAGGCCCCATCCACGCTCGGGGAACCCCCTCAGCATCCCCGGACGGATGAGAATGACGAGACCCTCTTCGCCTTCGACACCGGACTGGATGGGCAGGGCACCGCGCCACAGCAGCAAGCCGATGCCCAGCAGACGCAGCACACCACCCCCATGTCCACAGGCTTCGGGGAGGGGAGCGATGTGTCCTCAGCTCTGGGCCAGGGGCCGGAAGAGCTTGACCAAGAACGTCTCATCGCAGCTCTCATGGACGTAGCCGACCAGGCCTTCCAGTACGCGGACGAGGCAGCCAATGGAGCGGAGCGAGCTGCGGCACGGTCCTCGACCCGGGACGAGGAGCGGCTGGAGACGGCTATGCACGCCGCCCACGCGCACTGGCTCGTCGCTGAACGCCATTACGGAAGGGCGCGGGATGCACATGCCGACGGAGAGAAGTCGCGGCTGGAGTACCACGCGTCCGAGGCGGTCAGTGCAGCGGTGGCGACCCAGCGGGCGGCTGGCGTCGCCACGACCGCGGATGCCCTGAGGGAGGTTCTCGATGAGCTCAAACCGGCTGCAGAGCGAGCGCGGCTGGCGGAGTGGGATGCACGGCTGAAGGCGGAGCTCGACAGGGATCTGACCGCTGTGACACGCATGGACGCTGCCAACCGTGACCGGCTGCTAGGCGCTCGGTGGCGTGCCGAGAGTGCGGTGCCCGAACTGGGCTGGTGGCCGACTCTCGCCGCGGACATGGCTCATGCGTACCAGGGTCGCTTGTGGCTGGACGAGACCGGCACTCCGCGGCTGCTGAAGAAGACCGCTGACGGTCGCGTCGTGGCGGGGCGGAAGGTGGATGCTGAGCGGGTTGCGATGCTGCGCGCGGCCGGGTTCCTGGTGACCGGTACGAATAGTGAGACCTCGACGTCCTTGCGCCCCTCGGACATGGGGCGAGAGTCGTTGTACCTGGCGACGCTGTACCCGGAGGGGCTGCACGCTGATGAACGCGCCGCCTACGAGGCGCGGTACGAGCAGTCGCGTCGGCCGTGGATGAACAACGAGGACCGCAAGACGGCCGCGCGGCGTCTGCCGCCGTTGGACCGATACACGATGCAGGCCGCCGGTGAGAAGCCGGTGCTGCTGGAGGATGGCCAGGTCCCTCAGATCAGCACGGAGGATGCCGCACGGCATGCTGACATGGCGGAGTTGGCGCAGCGGCTCGGGCGCTGGGCGGCGATGAGCCATGGCGAGAACTTCGACGTCATCCAAGCCCCCGGCACGGGTGGGGCCCAGGAGCCGGCAGCGTTGGCCGGTGAATTGGGTCAGGACGACGTCGGCGAGGACGAGCGTGCACCTGCGGCGCCCTCGAGTGAACTGCCGCCGCCGGGCCAGAACGCTCCGCTGGCGGGCACAACCTCTTCCACCACGACTCCCGATGAGGCGAGCGAAGGAACACCTCCCACTGCAGACAACCCAGCCGCACTGGGCCTGTTCAACCCCGTTGTCGAGACAGCCGCGCCACCGCCTCACAAGCCGTCCGGGGAGACAGCCGCGCCCCCACCGACCACCCCGCTGGCCCGCGACTGGGCCCTTGCCCTGGCCGACGTGGGCGCCCCGCACAGCGAGGAGGCGGCGGCGGCCGCCTGGGCCCTGCGCGGTGTGCTGGCGGACAACGTCCTCATCGCCCTCATGGCCGCGCTGGACGACGACGATGCCTTCGCCCGCTGGAAGAGCCGGCACATGCGCTACTACGGCGAGGGGACGGGACGCGTCAACAAGGACCTCGCCCCCGGTGGCAGCGTTAGCCACAAGTACAGCGCCAAGCACTTCGAGGCGCGGATCGGCGACCACAGGGTCAAGATGACGTGGGACCGCATCCGAGCCTGGCTGCGCGAAGCCACCACCCCCGAAGCGCTCAGCCTGCTGCAGGCCGCCGAAGAGGCGGGCGCCCGCCTGCGGGGCGGCAGCCACGGCGACTCCCTGCTCGCGGCCACCGGAGAACTGGCCCTGGCCCGCGACCTGCGTGCCCAGGTCAAGCGGCTGACCACGCAAGTCCTCGACCACGTCGTGCAGTTCATGGCGACGACGCCGGTGCCCACCGGACGCCGCGGCAAGCCCTCCGCCCGCGCGGCGGCCGGCACCTCCCTCTTCGATCAGAACGAAGCACCCGCCTTCGAGCTGCCCGGGGCGGATCAGGTCCGCGCCGACCTGGACCGCCTGATCGCTTACCTGCCCGACCCGCGTGCGGACAGGGAACCCGAGACCGTCCCCCTGTCCGCGCTCAGGACGGGCATGGTTCTGGACCGGGACGATACACCCGTCGTGATCACGGAGATCACCCATCATCCCGGGCGCTGCGACATCGTCGGCGAGTTCCGCGGACCGATCCGGCCCGCCCTCATCGAGCACAGCGTCGAGCTGACGGGCCAGGACTCCGATCCGCTTATCCCGCTCGCACCCCTGCTTCCCTCCCTGCACGAGCTGACCGGCCGGGCGGCCAGCGGAGACGGCAGTACGGCACCGGAAGAAGACCGCTCTGAGCTCCCGACGCCCCAGACACCAGGGGCCCTGGACGGCGACACCGGACGCGAGACCGCCGCGCCCCCGGACGGCGCCAGCGAGCCCGGCGATGAAGTCCCCGAGATGGAGGGATGGTCTGGCGACGCGCCCTCTGCGCTGGCCGAGCCGCCCTCGGCCGTGTCCTGGGACGACGACGAGGTTCCCTCGGCGCCCCTTGAGCGGCCCGGGCCGCAGGACGATTCCGCCACCAGTGCGGCGCCAGCCGAGGCCGAGACTGGTGAGACGAGCGAGGCCCCGGCCGTCGTGCCGGGCCCTGAATCCACGGCGGCCGCCGATGTCGATGCGCCCGAGAGCACGAAAGCAGAGGAGGAAGGACAGCTCGACATCTCCCCCTCCGAGATTCCGGAGCCCGCCGCACGCGAGCGGATCCCCGGCGCCGGTCCGGAGCGGACACACACACCGACCACCACACCGCTCGCCGAGGCCGAGGAAGCGCTCACCGCCGCGGAGACCATCCGCAGCCACCTTCACCGCAGAAGCACCACCAGCGCCCTGCTCCAGGTGCGCGAGGCATGGGACACAGCCCGGTCGCACTACGAAGCCGGTCGGCTCACCGAAGGGGATGCACACCTCGCCACGGCCCGAAGCCACGCGATCCTGGCCCGAGCCCAAGAGAACGCGCATGCTGACTTCAAGCCCCTCAAGGACGCCGTGCGCCGGTTCCACGACGCGGCGGACGAGATCCTCTACCCCAGCGGTGCGGGATGGCGACCTGCCGTGGGCGATATCGTCCGCTCCAGGCACCTGTACGTGCCCGACTCGGACGGCTTCCGGGAGAAGGTCGTGGCCATCGAGGACGGCGGCATCCGTGTCCAGTCCGCCTCGACCGGAGACAACGTCACCCTGCTGCAGCCCACCGACCTCGGGCCACACGGTGATCTCACCTGGGAGGAGCAGCCCTTCCGCGCTCCCGGCCAGCCGAGGGCATCGGGCCGCGAGCGGCGGGCGCGCCTTGCGCTTGCCCCGGAGGCGGCAACGGACGCCCCCGCGCCAGCGTCGGCTAAGACCTCCAGCACGGCCCAGGCGCAGGCCTCCGCCGGGCAATCGGACATCATGGACCCAGCGGCGACCGGGACCTTTGAACATCCCCCTCGGCAGGGGGGCGACGACGGAGCCGACACCTTCGCTGGTGAAGCGGCGCCAGAGCGAACACAGCCATGGGACCAGCCAAGGGAATCCCCTGAGCCGCGGGCATCTGAAGACGAGAACGAGTACGGGCGGGGACGCTATGTGCCCTGGGGGTGGCCCGTCGCTCAGGGAATGGCCAGAGCTACTGACGAGGCGAAGGCCCAACCTCGNCCAGAGCTACTGACGAGGCGAAGGCCCAACCTCGGGGATCCTCCGATCCCCCAGTGTTCCCCGAAGCGGTGCCCAGCAAGATCAAGACCGGTCAGCTGACCGAGTCACAACTCATACGCCGTCTCCTCAGCCTGGACGAATACCTCGCCCGCTGGCGCGCGGCCGAACCGGCAGACGCCCCCAGGACGAAGAAGGCACGCGACAACTACGCAAAGCGCATCTACTCCCTCGTACATCGCTATCAGGACGTCCTTGATGAATTCGACGACCGAGAGGCGCAGCGCAGGAACATCGCCGAAGGCCGCCCTCCGGGCCCGGGCGAGGTTCTGTTCGGAGAACTGGTAGCTGGAGACCGCGTCCTCGTCCCCGTTCACGGGCAGGAAGAACCGGTTCCCTGCACCATCAAGCGGCGGAGTCCTGAGGGCTCTGGGGTCGTCGGGCTCGACACCACGGATGGCTACCGGTACGAGAACAGGTACATGCCCGTACGGCGGGCCGACGCCACACAGATCAACGACCGCCGCGACGGCAACCAGTTCCTGTCGAACTTGGAGAAGGAATACCATCTCCTCCAACGTTGGCTCATCCGGCACCCACACGACGCAGAAGGCCGCGATGGAATACGGGCGCGCGCCATACATCTGTTCGACTTGATCACTGGTGATCCGAAATTCTCAGGCACGCTGCCCTCCTTGCCCACGGCGGAAGCCGAAAGCAGGCAGCCAGCGCAGCCCTCAACCGACACCATGCAGCCAGGCGCCCACGAACAGACCTCGTTGTTCTCTGATCCGAGGACCGAGTCGGCCCCGGCGCACACCACAGCAACGGATGAGACCGCCGCAGCGACAAGTGACCCGCTCCCGCGCTACTCCAAAACACGCAAGCAGATTCTCAACGAGATCGCACGCGGCAACATCACCGAAGTCGACGGCGTGTTCATGCAAAGAGTTCCCCGGCGCTTCGTCCGCCAGGCCAGCTCTCCGCAGCGCATCAGCGATGTCCTGAACGAGGGGTTGGCAGACCGCGCGGGCGAGCAGATCCAGCTCTCCGAGCGCGGCTTCGCCTGGTACACCCACCACAATCTCACCCTGCCCGCAGTTCCCCGGGACACCGAGACCGTCGAACAGGCGCCCCTGCCGCCCATCGACTACGCGCCCCTGGGCGTCCTTCCGGTACCCGGCGAAAACGGAGAAGCCCCCCGGCCACCCGTCCCTGTGTCACTGCCAGCTGACTGGCACACGAGAATTGGCGGGGACAGCGAGGAGAGCATCGAGGACGCCTACGCCATGGCGGCCGATGCCGCTGACCGAGCCTCACGTTCCACGGCCCGCGACCTCGCAGACCTTGCGGCAGGCCCCGACCACGCGTACTGGACACACCAGTATCCGCTGGCCCAGTACGACGAGAACGCCGCCGCCGCGCTGGAAGATTTGACCGACCCCGTCACACACGGGTACACGACCCAGGCCGTACTGCACCTGCGCGCCGCGCTGGAGGAGGCGGGCAAGAAGGCAGCGGACCACTACGTGCAGAACGTCCGCAACCCGCAGTGGAAGACCGCTAAGGGGGTGCAGGCGGACGACGTCCATAGCGACCAGGCACGGGGCATTGTCATCACCTACCTCCTCGCGGTCCGCGAACACGCCGAGGAACACGGTCTGGATGCCGACGCCATCGTCAACGTGCTGGAGGACGCTGCCGGATGGACGGGCGAGCTGCGCAAGCTCGGCAACAAGGAGATCAAGGTCCCGCATCTGCCCGCAGCGGAGAGCATTGCCGAGGCCGCCCAGCACGTGGCCAACGCCCTGCGTGAGTACGCGTTGGGTGAGACGGACACGGTCGACACGTTGGCCGACCGCCGGAAGACATGGCGCGCCGTCGAACCCCGTCCGTTCCCTGCCGTACGCGACGCCGCTGAAGAACACGACCAAGAAGTCGCTGGCGGCGCCCAGACCGATGGCGAGGCGCCGCCAGCCCCGGCCACTGTCCGGTCCGACCAGGCCAGGCCCACTGCCGAGACCACTGCGCCCGCACCTGAGCAGGTGGAAGAAGGCGCGGCACTTGATCAGCTGGCCGCCGGGCCGGAAGCATCGGACGCCGACGACGTAGGCGCACAGGTGATGCCATCCGCCAACGACGGCACCGCTGCCGGGGCTGGAGCGTCGGCCCAGACCGCGGCCGACGACAGCACCCACACCCGGCAGGCTGAGCGCCAGGATCCGGCCCAGGAACAGGCCGTGCGGCACCAACCCGGGACCGGCGAGCAGACGTTGGAACAGCCGCCGGAGGCTCGCACCGGGCAAGTCCGCCCCGAGGCTCCCCTCGCTCCGGCACCGGCCCCGGCGATCGAAGTCGGTACCGCCCCGGTGCCGCCAACCCTCGAGGGGCCGGCAACCGCCATGCCCGCCCCCACCGACATCACCCCAGCTGTCCCCGGGCCCGTGCCGGAGGAGAGGGCGCCGGAGGACGGCCCCGACAGCACCGCCTCGCTCGCCGAGACCGCGCCCGCACCCACTGGCGCGGACGAGGAGCCCGGCACCGAGCCGGATGCACCGGCAATGGAGGCTGCCAGCACTGCCGCGCCCGGCGGCCAGCTGGAGAGCTCCACCCCCGAATCCGAAAACCGCCCGTCGCGCCCACCAGCCGCCGTACGTGAGGAGGGCACCATGGGCACCAGTGCTCCGCCGAGCGCGGCCGCAGCTGAAGAACCTGCCGCCCCTGACCACACCGTCGCCCCAGCCGCGCCGTTTGACCTGGAGTCCGCTGCGCCCTACCCGGACCCCGCTGCGTATGCCGTCGCCCACGAGGCCCTGCTGACCGAGCTCAACCAGCACAAACAGTGGCTTGCGCGCACCCCGGCGGCACAGGAAGCAGCAACCGCCCTGACCGATGCCAGCACCCTCCGCCCTCCCGGCTTGACCGCTCTGCTCGCCTTGCAGGATGCCCTCGACCCGGGCACCGACGGCGGCAACCAGCCCACACACCTGGTACAGCAACTGGGCCACCACATCCGGTGCGCACAACTGACCATGGCCAAGTTCGTCCTCGGCCAGGCCGAGGGCAGTACCAACACCGCACGGCTGCGCGAGCTGCGCCAGCTCGCCTTCCAGGGCCGATTCATTGCCTTCCCCCAGCAGACCGTGGACGGCGAGATGGAGCTGGGCCAGTACCTCCAGCACCGTGATGAGCAGGTCACCCAGCAGTCCGTCGGCACACAGGACCCCGCCGAGCAGGCACCCGAGACGGCAGAGGAGGCCACCACGATGGCTGTGGACCCGGATGACGACGACCAGCTGCCCATCTTCGAGCTTCCTGGGGAGGGGGGCATCATGACCGCCCAGGAGGCCGCGCTGCGCCTCCTCGCCCAGGCACAGGCCCACCTGGCCGACGGTAACCCGGACGTCTCGCCCCTCGCCCACATCCACGGCAATCCGGTCTACGCACGGGTCGACCAGGCCGGGACATCCGCACCAGTGCTCCTACTCGGGCTCGCTTCCAAGGACGAAGGGGGGAGTGCGCGGGCCGTCACCATCCCGGGGGACGCGCTCGCGGTGGTCGCCCCGGAGACGCTGTTGACGGCGGTCACCGCGTGGATGAACGCGAGCGACAACGGCGCCCGCCCGCTCCTGGACTACGCCCCCTCCGCACCAGCGCCGCCCCCCGGGCTCCCAGCGCCGGACCGCAATCAGCCGACCCCGACCGAGACGGTGGAGCCCGGGCCCGCGACCGCGACCGCTGCGACAACCGCTGCACCGTCTGCGACCGGACCGCAGAACTCCCAGGGACTGGCCGAGCTTCCTGCTCCCGCTGCCCCGGCGACCGTGACTGCGCCGGAACCCGCAGCGCAGCCCACCACGAATGCGGCGGCCACGCCCCCTGCCAGGGAGACCCCCGCGGCACCGGACGCCGACGCCGCGGAAGAACCGAGGCAGACAGCGGCGCCCCTCAGTGCAGGTTCCTCCTCGCCCCAGGCCGACTCTGCCGCGGTCCCCGACGGAGACCAGCGGCAGGAACAAGGCAGCGCCCAGCAGGAAGAAAGCGCCCCCGCGGCCCCCACTCAACGGCCCACACCCGCCCAGGCCGACCCCGTCGACCAGCTCACGGCCCTGGCCCGCTCCGCCCTCACCGACCTCGGCATCACCCTGGAGGCAACGGGCGTCCTCACCGCCAACCGCACCGTCGTGATCACCTTGGAGACCAGCGGCAACGTCGACCGCGACCGTGAGATAGCGAACAGCCTCCGCCCGGCTCTGCACCAGGCGATCCGCGAGCACCCTGACCAGGGCCTGGCCGCCTACCGCATCGACTTCCAGCACACCACCCAGCCGGGCCAGGGCTCCCTGCACGACGCCCCCAGCGCGCAGCCGGCTCCGGTGCCGCGCGAACGGCTCATCGCCGCCAACAACGCCGCCGCGAAGATCTTCGCCGAGCGGCTGCGAAGCGATCCGAACGCCGAACTCTCCCGCACCTACCTGGCCCAGGAGCGGCAGCTTCCCGCCGAGGTGCAGCAGGAATGGGGCCTGGGCTACGCGCCCTCCGACCGTGGCGCCGGCCGCTGGGACCTGCTGGTCCGCGAGCTCACGGCCCAGGGCTTCACCAAGGACGAACTCCTGAAGGCAGGCCTCGCCAGGCAGAGCAAGCGCGGCACGCTCATCGACTACTTCGACGACCGCATCATGTTCCCGATCCACGACGCCAACGCAGACATCGTCGGCTTCAGCGGCCGACGTGTCGACAGGCCAGGGGAAACGGAGGAGGAGGCCGATCAACGGCAGAGCCCGAAGTACCTCAACACCCCGGACACAGCGCTGTTCCACAAGGGCGACCACGTCTTCGGCCTCTACCACCCAGCGCAGGCGGAAGCCCTGGCCTGGAGCAACGGGCCCCGCGTCAGCGTCGAGGGATACACCGACGTGATCGCCCTAGCACGCGCAGCGAAGACTGTCCCGATCGCACGGCGCCCCGTGGCGGGCGCTTTCATGGGCACCGCCCTCACCGAACGCCAGCTCACCGCGCTGCGCGCCCTCGACACGGACAATCCGCGTCCCCACATCCTGTTCCAGGACAACGACTCCAGCGGCCGCAGGGTCCTGCTCAACAAGTACGAGCTCCTCCTGCATCCCACCGACCCGCCGACGGTCACCACCTCCCCTGATGCCAAAGACGCAGCGAAGCTGTGGGAAGAGGGCACCAAGGCCACCGGCGACGGCGTAACCCCGGTGCTGCGCGCCCTGGAGCAGCGCCAGCCTCTCCTCGACGCCGCCGTAGAGGCCGTCCTGATCAAGAACGCGGACGAACGCGAACGTGCCGACCACGCCTTCGATACCTCGACGATCGAGGGGTTCCTCCGTACCCGAACCATCGCCGCAAAAGTTGCACGCTACATCCGCCAGTCAGTGCAACTGCAATCACCTGGCGACACCTCGGCACTGGAACAGGCAGCCGTCACCTGGGCGAAGCGACTGCACCAGGCATGGAAAATCCCCGGGCCCCTGGCTGCCACCGCCGTACTGCTTGGACCCGGCAACCATGACCCGGACTACGAAGGCGAGGTCTACCAGCATGCGCTGGACCTGCTCGCCGCCGACCCTGACGGCTACTTCGCCGACGACATCACCGTGCTTACCCGCGGCTCCGCTTTCTCCGCCGACACCGACACACCCCAAACGCCCCCCAAGCCGCCCGGCGCAGTGGCACCCGGGCCCACCGACAGCGCACCCGCCGCCACCGCACCCGGACGGTGGCCCGCGGGAACACGCGCGAGTGGCCCAGTGACGCCCACCGGCACGGCCGCCCCCGCCCGCGGGGAGTTGGCGCTGAGCATGTTCCTGCCCTCACCGGTCGACGGACAGCCGGTCGAGCACACCGACCGTACTACCGCCGCGGACGCCCTGCGCACCGCCGTGCACGAACGCCTGGGCCAGCACAGCGCCGAAAGCCCCGAGCCCGACCGGCTGCCCCAGCCCTTGAAGCTGGGCACCATCCACGGCGTCGACCTGAGCACGTCCGGAGACGACCAGACCGGTGAAGACCCCACCGTCGTGGTGTGGCTGGGCCCTTCCCGATCCGACTCGCTGCGCCTGTCCTACAGCCGCCTCGCCGAGATGACCGGCCCGGAACTGCTCGCCGCGATCGAGTGGCGCGCCGCCCAGGCGCCTGGACTGCTTGGCACCCCCCTGAGCCAGACCTGGCGGGATGCGGTGCGCAGCATCCTCCCGCCTCAGTTCCCCGCCCAGCCGACCCCCGCCCAGCTCGCCGACCTCCTCGACACGATCGCCCAGAGCCCCGACAGCAGCGAGGAGCGGATCCGGCACCGCGCCGAACAGGCCATCGACCTGTACACCACCGGACACGCTGACCGCGCGCTCACTCACCTCGCGGCCAACGACCACATCTGGGTCCTGCGCAACGACGGCTCCTGGATCCAGGAAGAGGCCAACGGCACCGAGCTGACCTGGGACGAACTCGACAACGGATTCAGCCAGGAGGCAGCCGAGCTCGACGACATCGCCCAGGCCGCCGCTGAGCTCCCGCCCGGTGATCCAGTACCGATACCGGTCGACCTCACCGTCGCCCACCACAGCGCGCATGAAGCCCTTGCTGTGCTCCGCCCGTATTCCATCGGCCTGCCCAACACCATCTACGAGAAGATCACCGACCTCGTAGCCCAGATGGACGCAGGCGAGCCCGCCCTGCGCCGGCTGCGCGGTCCGGACGGCAAGCAGCTGATGAACAGGGCCAAGAGCTGCTTCGTCCGCGCCCTCGAAGGGCTGGCCACCGTCGCCGCCAAGATCCGGCTCACCGGCCTGAGCACCCGCCTGGAACGCACCGTCGCGCGCCTGCGCGGCCAAGACCCGGCAATCCTGCCCGTCGAGCGCGCCGTGCGCACCGACCGGCGCATGCAGGACCTCGCCCACATCGAACGCGACCTTGAACGGCGCATGGCCGCGCCCATAGTCAAAACGCCTATCGAGGAACGTGTCGCGGCCCGGCTGGCGGAAGAACCGGGCGCCGATCCGGAACGCGAACTCCAAATCTGGAAGGAAGAACGGGGCAGGGAACTCGATGAGCGAGGCAAACTCCAGGAGCAGTGGATCATCAACCGGGCCCGCTGGCGCGCCCGCTACGAGCAACTGACCGGCCTGCCGCCGGAGTCGGAGTTCCTGCCTGACAACGGCCTGGTCGCCGGTGCCCCGCCTGTCCCGAACCTGGTCGTCGCCCACGACCTTCTGCTGGATCGGTTGGACAGGCGTGTCGCCGAACTGCGGGACACCGACCCACACACCGGAGAGGAGTCCAACCCCTATGACCCCACCGCCGACCTTCTCAACGGCGTGGCCTGGGCCTACCAGCAGCGCCTGATCGGGACCGTGCCCCTGGGAGCGGACCCGCAAGGCCCCATCCCCCCGGCCCAGTTGCGGCAGGCCGCGCTGACGGTCACCTCCCACCGGAACGCCTCCCCGCTCACGCTCCGGCGCTCGATGAACGTCACGGCCGAGCGTGCCGACCGCCTCCTGCACCGCCTGGAGGAACAGCAGATCCTCGGCCCCTACCGCGCCGATGCTCCCCGGACGGTCCTGGCACGCCCCTCCGACATCGACATTCTGCTCGCCCGGCCGGCCACTCCTCCTGCCCTGCGTAAACCGGCTACCGAACCGGCGCCCGCGCCAGCCGCCCCGAGCCCAGCACCCGACGGGGCGGATCCCGGCGAACTCGATGAGGCCTTGATCCACAAGATGGTCAGCAAGATCCTCGCCGAGCAGCAAAAGCGCAACGGGCCCCGCGGCGAGCCGGACCCGGCCGACAACGCGGCGCCCGCATCCCGCTTGCGGAAGAACCTGCGCAAGTCGCACCCGGAAGCCGAGGCGAACGCCCTCGCAGCCGGCCAGCCCACCTCACTCGCACCCAGCCAGACCTGACGCGGAGATCTCGATGACCACACCAGCCCCCCTGCAGACCGAACCCAACATGCTCAAGCTGTCCACCGACGCCCCGGCAGCCGTGACGGCAGAGGAGCTCGAGCGATACGCGCGCCTGGAAAACCTCCAGAGCGGCCTGCGCCGCGCGCGTGCCCTGGGCCAAGTGGCTAAGCCGCCCCCGGCGGGCCCCCGCGATCTGACCGGCATCTCCGCCGCCATGACCACCGCGAAGATCAACCAGGGCTACTACTGGCACGTACCCAGCTGGCACGCCCTCCGCGACATCCCCGAGCAAGTCGACGACGCACTCTCCCGTCTCAACGAGCAAGCAGAAACAAACCCCAAGACCGCGATCCACGCGGCCAAGATCACTACCTTGGCCGCGAGCCTCATCGCCCGGCACGCCGCCAAGGTCAGCGCCGTCCTCGACGCCGGGGGGCAGCGCGAGACACCAGGTGGGCGGGCCATGCGCGTGCTCACCCGCGTCGCCGAAGCCCACGCACTCCAGGCCTCCGGTCTCGACTCCGTACAGGCGCTGGACACCCCGCGCCTACTCATCGCCCACATCCACAAGCTCAACAAGGAACTGCGCCGGGCCCAGCCTGACGACCCCGAGCAGGACCTCGGTCTGGACGACCCTGACGACCCGGAACTCGACAGCGCGTTGTCCATCGGCGCGGCCGCCGACCCGGAACTGGCCGAAGCCTCCCAGCTGATGACTGCCCTGAGCGAGCTGGCTGGCCGCGGACGCCGCGCCGGTCACCGCCTCACCCTCGATGTACGCCTGCACGGCATGGTGGAGACCGCGCAGCTCCGCGGCTTCGAGATGATCTCGGGGATCGCGCGGGCCGTCATGCGCCGCTACGACAACCAGGGCCAAGGCACCTCCGGGGGCCGCAATATCGCTGCGACGATCTACCACTACGCAGAGCAGCGCCTGGAACGCATGCGCGGCGTTCTCGACACGGACGAACAGCGTGATTTCGGTCACTATGAGACCGACCCTCCCAAGCGGTACATGGATGCGCTTCTCGAGGAATCACGCACCGCAAATTGGGCACTGCGCGACAAGGACATCACGCCCCAGGAACGTATGGACCTGCAGATCCGAGTCCTCCTCGCCAGGAAGAAGATCACCGTCGCAAGGGGCATACAGGACTGGGGCACCCAGGCCACCTTTCCCCCCAGTGACATTGTGGGGATGCAGACCGACCGCCCGGTGGAGGCACGCCTCGACCTCATCGACGCGTTGCGCCGCCGGGTGGAGAACAACCCCTTCCACGATGACGCCCCGTTCCTCAACGAAGTCAAAGACCGGCTTGCGCAGGAGCTCGCCGGACCGCCCGAACTCACGGCCCAGGCCCTGGAAGCCGACCTCCAGGCCGACCAGGTCCGAGCCGTGGCCGCGCACCTGGTCGAACGAGGCACGGTCGCTTCGCCGCTTGTGCTGAGCGAGACCGCCGAGCTAGACCTCAGCCATGCGCAGGCGGAGCGGGCCCTGGACGTGCTCCAGACCCTCAACGTGGTGGGACCGCCCAACGGCCTCAAGCCGCGCGAAACCCTCACCGCCTCCCGCGACCAACTGCCCAGCCAACTGCAATTGCTTGAGGAGCGCCTGCCGAACCTGCTCGAAATACAGAAGGGCGCCGCAGCGGTGGCCGCGTTCTCGGCGCCGACGGCCCCGACCACGGCGGCGCAGCCGGAAACTGCCCCCGCGGCTGAGGCCCCCACCGCGGCCGAGCCCGAGCAGACGCAGGCACCGGCCGCACCTCCGCCACCTGCACCCGCCGAGCCGGCCCCGGCGGCCAAGGCGAAGCTTCCGCGCAGGGACAAGTCAGTCGAGCGCCGCGGCCCGAGCAACCTCGGCACCCGGCGGCCCACCCCCGCCGTGGAAACCCCGAGCGACCCCGACCTCGCCAAGCTGCTGGAAGGACGGGAGGACCAGCTCAAGAAGGTGAGCCAGAGCCTCATCACTGGCAAGGAAGTCCGCGCCGCCGACCATCCAGCCCCCGCCGAGGCCGCACCCGCCAAGCCCACCCCCACGGACGAGGCACAGCACAACGCCCGGCAGGTCCAGCAGGGCGCCGGCGTCGGCGTGCGCTGACCACCGATATACAAACCGGACACGAGAGGACACGTTGCATGGCAGACAAACAGCACGACGAGCACACGCGACAGGCGCAGCTGCGCCATCTTGAGGAGGACCGCCGCACGAGGAAGGCCACCGAGGACCTTCGGCGACAGCAGCAAGAACGCCAAGCCCCTGACGAGGAGTGCCAGACCCAGACTCAGACGCGGCCCGCCGAGGGACCGAACTACGCGGAGTTGCCCCGACCCTCCTACACCCGCATCCGCTGATCGGGGGCGGCCGGGTCGGGCTCGCAGCGTACGGTCCAGCCCGGTCGCCCCGCCCGCGCATCATCTCTCAGGCACGGTTCCGCGGCCCGGCGCCGTCACTCATCGGGCGACGCCCTCGTAGGCGTCAAGAGCCCGCGCATGGCGTGGGCCGGGCCGCTCACGCAGCTCCTTGGCGAGCTGGTCGGACAGCGAGGCGCCCGCCGGACCCGGGCCCGCGCCAGCGGCGCTGCGCTCGACGTTGCGGGACTACCAGGCACCCGGCCTGCCCTGGCTTGCACAAGTATGGCCTCGGCTGGCCTCGGCGGCTGCCTCACCAACGCCATACTGCTTCCGCCGATGCACTGGTCGGGTGTTGCCACGAAAATCTACCGCAACGAGTGTGCGGTTCCGACCCTGCCACCGCCGTCCCGGCCCTTTCCACGACGCTGACTTCCCCGTGTGAAGTGGCCTGCAAGGCTCCGGAACGCATGAAGGCCCGTACCAGGCGGATTAAGATCCCGCCGTGAGTGACATCGACAGATTGATCAAACTGCAGCGCGAGTCCGACACCGAGCACGCCGAGCTGGCCGGGCTGGTAGGCGAGAAGCACCGCGAGCAGTGGAAGCGGTGGCGTGAGGCTGCCGAAGCGGTACAGACCGCGATCACCGAGGCGGCGGGTGAAGACGAGAACCGGTACGAGCTGGAAGCGCGGGTGAAGAAGGCCGCCCGGCACCCGGAGCTTGAGGGCTGACCTTTCTCCGCCTCGCCGGTTAGCTCAGCGGAGCGTCCTGGCGAAAGAGGTAGGTACCGACCGTGGCCACCCCGGGCAGGCCGAGCGCGAGATACGGCGGCGCAGCAGGTCCGCTGGTTCCGACGTGGGCGCCTCGGAAACACGAAAGGGCCCGTTCACCGGCGATCCGAAGATCATCGGTGAACGGGCCCTTTCCTCAGAGCGGTTGGCCGAGGGCGTCGCGTAGCTCGCCGTCGGGACCGCGGCGCGGCTCCATGTGTGCGCGGTCGTCCGCTTCCTGGGCCTGGGCAAGCATTGCCTGGTATTCCTGCCGTACGTACGCCCGGGACCCGCTGGCTGTGTTCCACGTGGGGGAGTCCGGTCCGAATGGCCCGGCGACGTGGTCTTCGTCGTGCTCCCGGTCCCATGTCAGGAGGGTGTGCGCAGCCTGGGTGGCCAGTGTGCTGCCGTGGTTGACCTGGGCGGCGGAGACGTTGCCGAGGTACCAGCCCTCCTCTTGCCGGTGGGCGGTCCGGTCGCGCAGGGCGGCCCTGCGGAGCAGGAGCCGCCGGTGGTCGACGCTGGGTACGGACGGGCCGTTTCCGGTGAGCGCGGCCGTGGCGCGGTCGTTGATGTCGTTGGCGAGCCGCTGCAGCTCAGCCTCCTCGTCCGCGAGGGGCGGAGCGCCGAGGTATGCGGCCAGGTAGTTCGGCCCCTCAGGCACAGGTGCGGGTGTTTCCCACGGTTCCCAGGAGGCTGCGCATCCGCTGCAGGTGAAGCTCGCGACGTCCGCGCCGCCGCTGGGGTAGCGCAGGGTGGTGACCTCCAGACTGGTGCCGTGGCACTGGGGGCAGCGTACTTCCGGGTTGGTCAGCCCGCCTTCGGGCTGGGTGTCGGCGATGTGCTTGCCTTGTGCGATGTGGGTGAGCGGCCGGTAGGCCTGGTTCCAGGGGCCGAGGATCAGCGTTTGGGGACAGGACATGGGCTGGGTGAGTGCGGTGGCGGTGTCCGGGTGGAGGAGGACCAGGCCAACGCGGTCCCTGTGCTGGCCGGCGGAAGTCACGCGGGCCCGCTCGACGCCTGCCGGGATTTGAACGGCGAGGTCGTCATCCTCGGTCCACGGCGCCGGTTCCTTGAGCGCCACGAGCATCCGTGTGAAGGCCGCCACGATGGGCCGGTCTCCGGGATACGGCTCGCCGGGGCTGTGATCGCAGCAGCTTCGCCGCGGTTCCTTCTCTGGGGCCTGCTGCTGGACATCGGGCAGGTGGGCGTGCCGGTGGCTGATCGCGATGTCGAGGCCGCGTTCACGGAGTCGCTGGCCGAGGAGTTCGACCAGTGCGCTGGCCCGGTGGCGGCTGTCGGTGCATCCGACCGCGATGCTCGTCGGGGCGCAGGACGTCGCGTACTGGGTGAGGTTGTCGAGCAGTGCGCGGGCGCCGGGTGTGGCGAGGACGAGGTCCTGGACATGAGGGGTGAGGCCGGTGAGGTGGTGGATGTCGTGGGCGGCGGCTGGTTGGTGTAGCTGCTCGCGTACGTCCTCGACTCGGTCGGCGGCCGGGGGCGGGGCACCGTGCAGGTGGAGGTATCCGAACGAGGTCAGGGTGGTGGGTGGCAAGGCAGTTGGCTCCTGGTGGATAGCAGGCCGCCGGGCGCCCGTCGCGGGGACCCGGCGGCCTGGCTGGTCATGGTGGGATGTGGCCGTTCAGCGGCGGCATAGCAAGCGGCGGAAGGGCCGTCGGTGCGGTGGTGGTGTTCTGGCGATGAGGGCTTC
>NZ_RIBZ01000210.1:0-7623 GCF_003721215.1 Streptomyces botrytidirepellens | reverse complement strand
GGGCCCGGCACCGGGCTCGCCCGCGCCCGCGTCCGGCGGCCCCGGCACCGGGTCGTAGCCGCACAGCGCCTCCTCCGCGGCGCCCGCCGCCAGGCCCGTCAGCATCGCGCGGCCGTCGTCGCACAACAGCACCGTGCGGGTGGTGATGTTGCGGTGCGTCCAGCCGTGGGCGTGCAGCGCGCGGAGCGCCGTCAGCACGTCGTTGGCGACCTCGGCGGCGCGGTGGGGGGACAGGTTCCGCTCGGTGAGCAGCGCGGCGAGCGGGCGCCCGGCGACGAGTTCGCTGACGATCCACAGGCTTCCGGCCTCCGCGAAGACGTGGAAGACCTGACCGAGCCTCGGGTGGTCGGGGACCTGCGCGGCGGCGGTCGCCGCGTCCAGGGCGCGCCGTACGGCGGGGTCGCCGCCGCCCCGGGCGGTACGGGAGGCCCCGTTCAGCGCCCCGCCGGAGTGGCCGTCGTCGTCGACGACCTCGGCGTCGACGACTTCCGGAAGCGGTATCTGCCGCAGATGGACCTGCTGTCCGCTGTAGGTGTCGAAGGCGCGGGTCTCGGTGAACTCGTACGCGTCGGCGGGCGGCAGGGGCAGGCGATAGCGGCCGGCCAGCACCCGGCCCGCGAACTCGTCCACGACGCCTCCCCTAGCGCACGATCAGCGCGATCAACGTCCCTATATGCGATCAGCACAGCGCTAAGCCGTCAATTGTGGTCGTTTTGGCGGGTTCATGCGACTGCGCACGGTCTACGGGCACTCACGATACGGGCCCGCGCGACGCTTCGCCGACAGGAGTGCTCAGTCCGTGATGTCGAAGGTTTTGAACGCGGTGTCGCGCAGCGTCCGGCACTCCTTCTCGTCCCACTTGCTCGCCTCGCAAGTGATCATGATGGAGAAGCCATGGCTGTCGTCCACCTTGAAGCCGCGGTTGAGCACCCGTACGTGCTTGCCGTCCTGGTCACGCTCGAACTGCCAGTCCGCGACGGTCGGGTAGCCCCGCCACTCGATCGCCTTGATGCCCAGGCCCTTGTACCCGGACATGCTGCTCCGCGCGGCGGCCTCGCCCTTGCGCCACTCGGCCGCCGCGTCGGGCTTCGGGGAGGAGGTGAAGTCGATCTGAATACGCGGGATGCTGGAGCCGCCGTAGTACTTTCGGCTGCCGCTGTAGCTCCCGTTGTGCACCGACCATCCCTTGGGCATCGCCATGGTGAAGGGGAAGTCGGAGCTGTTGACGGTCTCGTAGCCGGACGGCACGGAGGCGCCCTTGCCCTCCTCCTTGCCGCCGCTGCCGCCGTCGTCCCCGCTCCCGTCCTTGCCCTTGCCCTTGCCGCCGTCGTCCGCGTCGTCGCCCTTGGACGTGTCCGCGTCCGTCTGCTCCGTCGATCCGCCGGAGGTCTTGCCGTCCGGGGCCTGGGTGTTCGCCCGGCCGGACGAACCGGCGTCCTTGCCGTTCTGCCGGTCGTCCGAGGTCCCGGACGACGCCGAGGCCTTGGCGCCTGACCCGCCCTTGGCGCTGTTGCCGTCGTCGCCGCTGAAGGCGATGGCGAGCACGGTGCCCACGATGACGACCACGACCACCGCGATGATGATCAGCGTCCGCTTGGACACCACATCGGTGATCGGGGCGCGGGGCGGCACCGGGCGATACGGGCTGGGCGCGCTCTCGGGCTTCCCGGAACCGGAGGACGAAGAGGAGGACGAAGAGGCAGCGGAAGAAGCCGAACCGGCGGCCGACTCCCCCTTCTTCGAGGACGTCGCGGACTTCGCCGACTGCGAAGACTGCGAAGACTGCGCCGACGGCGGTGCCTCGGAAGCCTTCGAGGACTGCGCGGCCTGCGCGGAGGCCGCGGACTTCGCCGCCTCGGCCTTCTTCGACGTCTCCGGCTTCTTCGCCGTGTCCGCCTTCTGCTCGGTCTTCGCGTTCCGTACGGACTTCAGCGCGCCCCGGGCCCGCTCCGCGACAGCCGCGGACTTGGTTCCCGCGGCGGCCTCGTCCTCCGCCGAGGGGGCGGGCGGCAGGCTCATGGTGCGGGTCGCGTCGGCGGGCGGGGTCTTCGCCGTGTCCTCGGGCGCGCTCAGGGCGTGCTCCAGCAGCGCCCGGGCCCCGGCGTCGTCCAGCCGCTGGTCGGGGTCCTTGTTCAGCAGGCCGTAGATGACCTCTTCCAGCGGGCCCGCGTTCTTCGGCGGCTCGACCGGCTCGGTCATCACCGCGGTGAGGGTCGCTATGGCCGTGCTCTTGTCGTACGGCGGTACGCCCTCGACCGCCGCGTACAGCAGGCCGCCCAGCGACCACAGGTCGGACGGCGGGCCGGGCTTGTGGCCGCGGGCCCGCTCCGGGGAGATGTAGGAGGGCGCGCCGACGAGCATGCCGGTGGAGGTGACGGACGGGTCGCCCTCGACCTGGGCGATGCCGAAGTCGGTGAGGACGACGCGGCCGTCGTCCGAGATCAGCACGTTGGACGGCTTCACGTCGCGGTGCAGGATGCCCGCCTGGTGGGCGGCGCGCAGCACGTCGAGGACGGCGAGACCGACCTCGGCGGCGCGCTGCGGGGTGAGCGGTCCGTCGTCCCGGACGACGTCGGCGAGCGAGCGGCCCTCGATCAGCTCCATGACGATCCAAGGGCGGTCGTCCTCGTCGACCACGTCGTAGACGGTGACGGCGCCGTTGCTGCGGATCCGGGCGATCGCCTTCGCCTCGCGCAGCGTGCGGGTGATGAGCCGTCTCTTCTCGTCTTCCTCGACGCTGGACGGGAAGCGCAGCTCCTTGACCGCGACCGTACGGCCGAGGGTCTGGTCGCTCGCGCGCCAGACGGTGCCCATGCCGCCCTGACCGAGAATCTCCCCCAGCCGGTAACGCCCGGCGAGGAGGCGCCCAGTCGAACCCTGCGTCTTCTCAGCCTCCGACATGCGACCCCTCTGCAAATCAACCCACCCTGAACCCACCCTGGGAGAGCCCCCATTGTCTCTCATCCACGACCCCGGGAAAGCCCGGGGTCCGGGCGCGGAGCGGGCACGGTGCGGCGGCCGTTCCGGCACCTGCGAACATCGGAGGGTCCGCAGGGAACGGAAAGGCCCGTGTCATGCCCATCTCCGCCATACGATGGCACAGGCGAGGCCGTATGCCGACCGTCGTGGCGCTGGTCGCGGCCATGGCGGTGGCGCTGACGGGCTGTACGGCGGACGCGGACGCGCAGGCGAGCGCGGGCGGGCGCCGGGAGGCGGCGGACCGCGAGGAGGGCCCCATACGGACGGCCCTGCGCGGGCTGGTGACCGACGGCGAGGCGCCCGGAGCGGCGGTGCTCATACGGGACGGGGGCGCGACACGGTTCGCCACGGCGGGGGTCGCGGACACCCGGACCGGGCGGCACATCCAGCGGGACGATCACTTCCGGGCGGGCAGCGTCACCAAGACCGTCATCGCGGCGGTGACGCTGCGTCTGACCGTCGAGGGGCGGCTCGACCTGGCCGACACGGTCGAGGAACACCTCCCGGGACTGGTCAGCGGCCATGGCAACAATGGCCGAAAAGTCACCCTCCGCCAGCTCCTCACCCACACCAGCGGGCTCTTCGACTACACGGCCGACCCGGTGCTGGCGCGTCAGCTGTCGGCCGCGGAGGGCACGGACGTCACCGGGGCCGACACGAAGACTCACAGCCCCGCCTCCCTGATACGGGCCGCCCTCGCGCATCGCCCGGCCTTCGCGCCCGGGGCGAAGTGGGCTTACTCCAACACCAACTACGTCCTGCTGGGCATGATCGTCGAGCGGGTCACCGGACGCTCGTACGCCGCCGAGGCCCGGCGCCGGGTCCTCGCTCCGCTCGCACTGCGCAACACCTCGTTCCCCGGCACCCGCACCACGCTCCCGGCGCCGCACGGCCACGCGTACGACGCGCGCGGCGGCGACTGGCGCGATGTCACCGACCTCGACCCGTCCGCCGCCGGAGCGGCGGGCGAGATGATATCCACGCTGGACGATCTGTCCCGGCTGCTCGGCTCGCTGCTGCGCGGCAAGGCGGTGCCGAAGTCCCAGCTGCGGCGCATGGAGGACACCTCGGCGTCCGGCGGCCGGTACGGGATGGGCCTGTTCCCGGTGAAGCTGCCGTGCGCGAGGACGGTCTGGGGGCACAACGGCCAGGTCAACGGCTCCTATGCGCTGGCCGTGTCCACCCGCGACGGCAGCCACACCCTGGTCTACCGCCTCAACAGCGACGGGCCACCGGACCCGGACGCCGAGACCGCCCTGCTCACGGCGGAGTTCTGCCCGGACCGCTGACCCTCCGGCGCCAAGCGGGGACGCACGTCCTACAGCGGCACGATGTCCGGTGCGCCCAGCCGGGCCGCGTCCGCCGTCAGGTCGTCCGGCTGCCGCTGCGATTCGCGCTCCGCTTCCACCCGCTTCTCGTAGTGCTCGACCTCCTTGTCGATCTGCTCCGGACCCCAGCCCAGCACCGGCGCCATCAGCTCGGCCGCCTCGCGGGCGCCGCGGGTGCCCCGGTCGAAGGTCTCGATGGAGATGCGGGTGCGCCGGGTGAGGACGTCGTCCAGGTGGCGGGCGCCCTCGTGGGAGGCGGCGTAGACGACCTCGGCGCGCAGATAGTCGTCGGCGGAGGTGAGCGGTTCGCCCAGCGACGCGTCGGCGGCGACCAGCTCCAGCACCTCCTCGGTGAGCGCGCCGTACCGGTTCAGCAGGTGTTCGACGCGGGCGACGTGCAGCCCGGTGCGCCGGGCCATGCGCGCCCGCGCGTTCCACAACGCCTGGTAGCCGACGGCGCCGACCAGCGGCACGTCCTCGGTGACGCAGGGCCCGACCCGCCGGTCGAGGCCGTGCACCGCCTCGTCCACGGCGTCCTTGGCCATGACCCGGTACGTCGTGTACTTGCCGCCCGCGACCACCACCAGGCCCGGCACCGGATGGGCGACCGTGTGCTCGCGCGAGAGCTTGCTCGTCGCGTCCGACTCCCCGGCCAGCAACGGGCGCAGCCCGGCGTAGACGCCCTCGACGTCGTCGCGGGTGAGCGGCACCGCGAGGACCTCGTTGACGTGTTCCAGCAGGTAGTCGATGTCGGCGCTGGAGGCGGCCGGATGTGCCTTGTCGAGGTCCCAGCCGGTGTCGGTGGTGCCGATGATCCAGTGCCGCCCCCAGGGGATCACGAACAGCACGCTCTTCTCGGTGCGCAGGATCAGCCCGGTCGTGGAGTGGATGCGGTCCCTGGGCACCACGAGGTGGATGCCCTTGGACGCGCGGACGTGGAACTGGCCGCGCTCCCCGATCAGCGCCTGCGTCTCGTCCGTCCACACCCCGCTGGCGTTCACCACCTGGCGGGCCCGGACCTCGAACTCACCCCCCTGCTCCAGATCGTGCACCCGGGCCCCGACGACGCGCGCCCCCTCGCGCAGGAAGCCGACCACCCTGGCCCGGTTGGCGACGTGCGCGCCGTACCGGGCGGCGGTGCGCACCAGGGAGGTGACGAAGCGGGCGTCGTCCACCTGGGCGTCGTAGTACTGGAGCGCGCCGACCAGGGCGTCCTTGCGGAGGCAGGGGGCGACGCGCAGCGCGCGGGTGCGCGAGAGATGGCGGTGGACGGGCAGCCCGCGGCCGTGCCCGGAGGAGACCGACATCGCGTCGTAGAGCGCGACGCCCGCCCCGGCGTAGACCCGCTCCCAGCCCCGGTGCTTGAGCGGGTAGAGGAACGGGACGGGCTTGACCAGGTGCGGAGCGATCCGCTCCAGCAGCAGTCCACGCTCCTTCAGGGCCTCTCTGACGAGGGCGAAGTCGAGCATCTCCAGGTAGCGCAGGCCGCCGTGGACCAGCTTGCTGGAGCGGCTGGAGGTGCCGGAGGCCCAGTCCCTGGACTCGACCAGTCCGGTTTCCAGGCCGCGGGTCGCGGCGTCGAGCGCGGTGCCCGCGCCGACCACGCCGCCGCCCACGACCAGCACGTCCAGCTCACGGTCCGCCATCCGGGCCAGCGCCTCGCCGCGCTCGACCGGTCCCAGTGCCGGTGTCTTCACCGCTGCCTCCCGTTGTGATCGACGTCACGACGCTCGCCTGATGATTTTCCTGGCTTTCTCCTCGCCGTGCCATGCCGCTGTGCCATGCCGGTCCGGGCCCTGGGCGGGCCGCTTCGCAGGCCGTCCCCTGCCGGTGACCGCAACACCGCGTCGCCACCCTCCGTCAATACTGAATACGAGTCATATTTCCGCTTAGTCTGCCTTTGCGCCATCCGGAATCGCCTCGGGAAGGACGGCTCGAAGTCATGCCCGCAGATCTCGCCGTCATCGGACTCGGTCACCTCGGCCTCCCGCTCGCCCAGGCCGCCACCGCCGCCGGTGTCCGTACGGTCGGCTACGACCCGGACTCCCGGGCCGCCGACGAGCTGCGGGCCGGGCGGCTGCCCACCGGGGCGGGCGACGGCTCGCTGACCGCCGCCGAGCTGCGCCGGATGATCTCCGGCGGCTTCCGGACCACCACCGACCCGGCCGAGCTGGGCCGGGTCCGCACCGCCGTGATCTGCTCCCCCACCCCGCTCGGCGAGGGCCGCCGACTGGATCTGTCCGCGGTCGGCGAGGCGGCGCGCGCACTGGCGGGTTGGCTGCGCCCGCACACCACTGTTCTGCTGGAATCCACCGTGTACCCCGGCACCACCGAGGAATTCCTGCGCCCGCTGCTGGAAGAGGGATCCGGGCTGCGGGCCGGGCGCGACTTCCACCTCGCCTACTCCCCCGGCCGCCTCGACCCCGGCAACCGCGTCTACGGCTACGCCAACACCCCCAAGGTCATCGGCGGCCTCACCGCCGCCTGCACCGAGGCGGCCGCCGCGTTCTACGGCCGCCTCACCGAGAAGGTCGTCCGCGCCCGCGGGCCGCGCGAGGCCGAGACCGTGAAGGTCCTGGAGACCAACTACCGGCACGTCAACATCGCCCTGGTCAACGAGATGGCGGCGTTCTGCCACGACAACGGCGTCGACCTGTGGGACGTGGTGCGCTGCGCCGAGACCAAGCCGTTCGGCTTCCAGTCCTTCCGCCCCGGCCCCGGCGTCGGCGGCCACGGCGCGCCGATCGAGTGCGACGGGATGACGCACCCGCAGCGCGGCCTCGGCCTCCCGCTGCGCATGGTCGAGCTGGCGCAGCAGGTCAACGGGCGGATGCCGGGCTACGTCACCCAGCGCTGTACGGCGCTCCTCAACGAGCACGGCAAGTCGGCGCGCGGCGCCCACGTCCTGCTGCTCGGCGTCAGCTACAAGCCGGACGTGGCGGACGAGGAGGGCTCCCCGGCGCGCGAGATCGCCGCCCGGCTGATGGAGCTGGGCGCCCAGCTGGGCTACCACGATCCGTATGTGCCGGGCTGGCGGGTGCTGGGCCGCCCGGTGCCGCGCGCGGACGCGCTGTACGAGGCGGCGGCCGAGGCCGACCTGACGGTGCTGCTCCAGCACCACCGCACCTACGACCTCCAGGGCCTGGCGGCCAAGGCCCAGCTGCTGCTGGACACCCGAGGCGCCAGCCCGGCGGGCACCGCCCACCGGCTGTAGCGGACCCGGGCCGGACACCACGGCCCACGGGCGCGGCCGGATCGCCGCGGCGCATGCGCCCCCGCCCTGGCGCCGCGTCACCGCCCACCGCGGCCGACACCC
>NZ_RIBZ01000213.1:0-5437 GCF_003721215.1 Streptomyces botrytidirepellens | reverse complement strand
CGCGTCCGCCTCGGCAGGGCGGCCAGGCTCCCCCGCCCCCACCTCCGCCTCCGGCTCCCGCTCCTCCGCCGCAGCCCCCCGCGAGCTAGCGGCAGCTCTCACCTCACCCATCACGCTTTGAGATAGGAGTCGCGATGGACCGCGTCTTCGCGTTTCCCCGACCGCGTCCACGTGGTCTGTTGGGGCGTCGTTTTGAGATGGACGAGCAACTGGTCCTGCTCGGCGGCATAGTCCTGTCCGTCGGCCTGCTGGCCACCTTGCCCGGGATCCCCCTGAAGATCCTCGGATGCCTCGGTGCGGCCGGGACGTGCATCTGGGTCACGATGGTCCCCTACAAGGGCCGGACGTTCCTGCGCTGGTTCGAGATCCGCCGCACCTACCGCCGGCTGCTGCGCGACGGCAAGCTCCTGTACAAGTCGACAGCCCCGTTTGCGGGCCGCCGCAGGGACGGCACACCGGTGCCGGTGGCTCAGCCGGTGGGCGTGCCGGAGTCGCTGGAATGGATCACGGCTAAGACCGCGTACGGGGACATCGCCGTCCTGCTCCAGCCCACCCAGTCCATGTTCGTGACCTGTATCGAGGTCGAGGGCGCCAAGAACTTCGGCGGGCTCGACGGCGCGGACAAGGAAGCGCTGATCTCCGCCTATGAGTACCTGCTCAAGGAGACCGCGGAGTCGGGCGGGCGCATCGAGTACGTGCAGTGGCTGGCGCGGCTGCTGCCCACCGACCCCAACGCCCACGCACATGATGCCGCGGCGCGGCGGGATCCGGCAGCGCCGTCCTGGCTGAGTGACTCCTACGACGAGCTGGTCGACATGGTCTCGGTCTACGCCGAGGACCGGCGTCTGTTCCTGGTGCTGGGCATCCCCTACACCCAGGAACTGTCCGCCGAGGCCCTGACCTACAAGACCCTGCACGACGGGTACGCCGAGGTCCTGGGCAAGGAGGTCGAGCAGTTCATCCGGGGCCTGGGCGGCGCGCAGCTGCGCTGGGTGCGCAACCTGGACGAGCCCGCGCTCGCCTCACTGATCCACCACACTTACGCGCCCGACCACTGGATCAACGACACCCGGGGCATGGACCGCGCGAGCTGCTGGCCGGCCGAGATGGACGCGAGGGAGCCGACCCGCATGGCGGCCCGCAGCTGGGAGGGCGCCGACCCCTGGTACACCGCCACGGCCTGGATCAAGCAGTTCCCGGTGCTGCCGGTGGGCGTCAACTTCATGGCTCCGCTGCTGCTGTACGTCAGCGACGTGATTTTGACGGTCGGGGTGACGATGCGGCTGCTGCCCGCGGACAAGGCCCTCGAGGACGCCATGGCGGACGTCACCAACGAGGCGGGCCAGGCCGACAATCATCCCGGGAAGATCATCGACCCGCGCGAGGAGCGTGAGCTGGGGGCGTCCGCCTCTACCATGCACGACCTGGCCAACGGCGCGGCTGGCGTGCGCCTGACTGGATGGGTCGCCGTCACGGCACCGGACCCCGAGTTGCTCGTCCAGCACCGCAACACGGTGCGGGCGGCCGCGGTCAAGAGTCAGTTGGCGCTGGAGTGGTGCGACTCCGAGCAGTACCGCGCCTTTGCTAACACCCTGCCCATGGTCACCGGACTGCTGAAGGACTGAGGCGCCATGCTCGAACTCGTACGCCGCCAGTCCCAGACCGGACGGCGCGCGCTGCGCACCACCACCGCCACCGCGTCCGGGCTGTATCCCGCGGTCGGCGCTCCGTCCTCGGACCCCCGGGGTGTGATCATCGGCCGGGAGATCTACTCCGGCAAGGCCTACATCTACGACCCGTTCATCCTCTACGACCCCTCCGCCCGTGAGCGTCTCCCCAGCGGGCATGCTCTGGTGCTCGGCAAGTCGGGGTTCGGCAAGTCGTCGCTGGAAAAGTGCTACGTGCTGCGGCAGTTGCGCTTTCGGGACCGCTCGTTCTGTGTCCTGGACGCGCAGGGCGAGGACGGCGTCGGCGAGTGGGACAGCATCGCGCGGGCCCTGGGCGTCACCCCGATCCGCCTGGTGTACGGCGGTGAGGACGGCGAGGGGGTGCGCCTCAATCCGCTGGATCCCCGGATTCCCTCGCAGTACCAGTTCAAGGTCCTCTGCTCGATGGTCGAGATCATCGGCGGACCGCTGAGCAGCAAGAGCGAGTTCTCCCTCTCGGTCGCCCACGCGGCGGCTCAGGTGAGGGCCGCGGCCGAGGAGCGCGTTGCGGTCCTGTCGGACATTCACGATGCGCTGACCAACCCCGAGCCGGCCATGCTCGGCCGGCGCGAGGTCGGCGTCGAGGACATGGTCGAGTGGGGTCAGCCGGCGAGCTTGGCGATGGACCAACTGTGCAGCCCCACAAGGGATCTGGCCGGGTTGTTCAACGGCCCCACCACACCCGGGATCGACCTGGACGCGCGGCTGATCGTCTTCGACCTCACGCGGTTGCCGCGCGAAGGCGAGGCCATGCCGCTGCTGATGAGTGTGATCGGCCCGTGGCTGCGCTACGCGTGGATCAAGCCTGGGGACAGCGTCAAGCGCACGCTGATCGTCGAAGAGGCCTGGCACATCCTGTCCCACCGCCCCGTCGCCCGGCTTTTCGAAGAATTCGTCCGGTATGGGCGGCGGCTTGGTCTGTCGTTCTGGGCGATCCTGCACCACCTCGGTGACCTGATGGTCGACGAGGCGCCCGAGGCCGCGGCCATCTTGAAACTCACCGCTACCCGGGTGCTCTACCACATGGACAAGGCCGAGGCCGACGTCACGGCGGACTACCTGCAACTGCCCGACTGGGCGCGTGAGGCCCTGATCGACGGCGCCAGCCGCTGCTCGCCGGGGCGGGCGGTGTGGCAGGTGGGCAACCGGATGCACCTGGTGGAGCACATCCGCAGCGCGACCGAGTCGGAGCTGACCAACACCAACCGCAAGATGACGGAGGCCAGTTCCGGGAGCCAGGCACCCGCTGCACCGCTCATCTCGATGCGAAAGAACGCCGCCTGATGACCTCCTCGAACCTTGCCGCCCGCGCGCCGTCGCCGCACACCACGACCCTGACCGCCCAGCCGCCGGGCCATCCCCGCCGCGGTGCCCGCGCCGGTGTGGCGCTCACCGCCGGTCGGCCGACCAACCGTGACTCGATATCCATCGGTGGAGGTGCACGGTAGTGGCCAAGGTTGTCACCCCGCACTCGGGCAACCGCCTGCACGTCTACAAGGACGCCTGGTGGATCGCCCTGTGCATCACCGCGGTTGCACTCACCCTCTGGGCCTGGTTGGCCGCCGTCATCTCCGGTCTGCTGACGCATGCCTCCCCCGCCATGGTCTCGTGGAACGAGACGGCGGGCGCCATCCCCGCCCTGGTGGTCGATCCGCTGCACCCGCAGGACGCCTACCCGTCCGGGGCCGGGGTGGGCGGGCCGTTCGCCTTCTACCCGCCCTTCCTCGCCGCAGCCGCCGGCACCTGCTGGGGGGCCCGGGCCGGGTGGCGGCGCTGGCGCTCGACGCGTGACGAGGGCACCGACGGCCTGGCCACCAGCGGCCAGTTGGAAGAGGCCATGGGCGAGGCCAAGGCCCTGTCCCGGGTCGGTGCGCTGCGCCCGAGCCTGGCCACACCGCGGCCCTCTCTCGACAAGGCGCCCGGGCCTGCCCGTGCGCTGCCGCGGCGCGCCAGTGGGCCCCCGAAGGTGACCGGCGTGCCGGTGAGCGNGCGGCGCGCCAGTGGGCCCCCGAAGGTGACCGGCGTGCCGGTGAGCGAGGTCGCCGTGTTCTGCGGCACCGCGATCCCGACCGGCGTGAAGTTGTACATCCCGTTCGAAGAAACGGTCCTGATCGTCGCCCCTCCCCGTGAGGGCAAGACCTCGCAGTTGATCATGCCGTGGATCCTCGACTTCCCCGGCAGTGTGCTGGCCACCTCCTCCAAGACCGACGTCCTCTACGCGACCGCCAAGAGCCGCGAGAAGCACGGGCCGGTCATGGTGCTCGACCCGACGGGCCTGAGTAACTGGCCGTTGCAGCTCCAGTGGGCCGTCACGGACGGCTGCGAGGACTTCAGCGTCGCCCGTAAACGCGCCGAAACCCTCACCGGCACCACGAAGTCGGACGAGGGGACAAAAAACGGCGGCTACTTCATGATGAACGCTCAAATGCTCATGACGTGCTGGCTGCACGCAGCCGCGCTCGATGGGCTGAGCGGGATGGACATCCTGCGCTGGGCCACCGCCCCCACCGAGCGGCAGCCGGTGGACATCCTGGCCGCCCACGGCCAGGAGAACCTCGCCCGGGCCCTCGCCGCCCAGCATTCCGCGGCCCCCGAGGAGCGGTCGGCGAGCTGGCGCACCGCCGAGCAGAGCATCCTCGCCCTGTACGACCAGAAGGTCGCCGCGATCTTCGGCAAGTCCGCCCGCGACGAGAAGAACTTCTCCATCGCGAAGTGGCTCACCGAGGGCGGCACAGTCTTCCTCATCGGCGAGGAGGACGAGGGCTCCAGCCTGGCGCCCATCCTGGCGGCGTTCTCGCGCGCCATCCTCGACACCGCCAAGGTGATCGCAGCCCGGAAGCCCAACGGCCGCCTCGACCCGCCATTCGCGCTGCTCGGCGACGAGCTGGCCAACGTGGCGCCGCTGCCGCAGATCCCGAGCCTGATGTCGGTCTCCGGCTCGCAGAACATCTTCATGGTCGCCGTCTTGCAGAACCTCGCCCAAGCGCACGAGAGGTGGGGGGAGTTGGGCGTCAGAAAAATGTTCGCGGCTGCGACCATCAAGGTGATCTTGGGTGGCGTCTCGGACGAGCAGGAACTCAAGACGTACTCCCAGCTCGCCGGCGAGTTCGAGGAAGACACCGAGTCGGTCAGTGACGACGGAGACCGCGCTTCCATCAGCATCTCCACCCGGCGCCGGGCCGTACTCGAGCCCGGCGACATCCGGCAGATCAAGGAACGTGAGGGCCTGGTCGTCCACCGGCGTACCCCCGTCACCCGGGTCAAGTTCGAGCGGATCCACGAAGGCCCCCGCGCCAAGGAGATCAGCGAGGCCACCAAGGAAGCCCTGAAGAAGGTGAACAGCCATGCCGCAAGCAGCTAAGTGGTCCACGGTCGTCCTGCGTTCCATGCGCGGTGGGCTTGTCAGCCTCGCGCGGCGCTTCGTCCGCCTGGAGAAAAGCTCCTCGGCCAGTCCCACGCCACGCCACCGCGAAGACGAGTATCCCTTTGGCACGCTCTTCGACGTTCTCGAAGCCCTCAACAGCGAGCAGCGCAAGTTCCACACCCGCCTGACCCACCTGGAGGAGGCCCGCGCCCCTGGACCGGCGCAGCCCTCCCGTCCGGACGCGGACCCGCTGGGCCCGCTCTTCGACGCGCTGGAGTCCATCAGCGACGAACTCACCGGATTCGCCGCGCGCCTGGCCCGGGTCGAGGAGGCCGGGCCGCGCATGCGGCTCCGGCCCCGCTCCGCG
>NZ_RIBZ01000208.1:0-6867 GCF_003721215.1 Streptomyces botrytidirepellens | reverse complement strand
CCGTCCGCGCCGCGGCGCGCGGGCGAGGCGGTGAGCCCGGCCCGGCCGAGGGCGGCGCGCAGCGCGGCGGTGCCGTCCGGGTGCTCGTCGGTGTCGGTGACCTCGACCGCGAGGGAGGCCGTCGCCTGGGTGAAGTCGCTGGTGGAGCTGGACCGCAGCAGCTTGCCACCGTCGATGACCACCACGTGGTCGCAGGTGCGCTCCAGTTCGCCGAGCAGGTGCGAGGTGACCAGGACCGAGATGCCGAAGTCGGTGTGGATGCGGCGGATCAGGCCGAGCATGTCGTCGCGGCCGACCGGGTCGAGGCCGTTCGTCGGCTCGTCCAGCAGGACCAGCTTCGGGTCGTGCACCAGCGCCTGGGCGAGCTTCACGCGCTGCTTCATGCCGGTCGAGTAGCCGCCGATGGGGCGATATCGCTCCTCGTACAGCCCGACGTGGCGCAATGTGTCGGCGGTGCGCTCGCGGGCGGCGGACGGCGGCAGACCGGACATGCGCGCCATGTGGACGACGAACTCCGTCGCCGACACATCGGGCGGCAGGCAGTCGTGCTCGGGCATGTAGCCCACGCTCTCGCGGATGGCGCTGCCCTCGGTGGCCACGTCGAGGCCGAGGACGGCGGCGCGGCCCTCACTGGCGGGGGACAGCCCGAGCAGGATCTTGATCAGAGTCGACTTGCCGGCGCCGTTGGCACCCACCAGGCCGGTAACGCCCGGGGTGATGTCGACGGACAGCCGGTCGAGCGCGGTGACCCTGGGGAACCGCTTGCTCAGGCTTTCGGTGGCGATCACAGTCACGTGTTCGACGGTAGTGGTGTGAGCCACAGTCCACGTCACCCCAGACGGTTGGATTTCCCTACTCCTCGGGTCTGACACGCCCGTAAGGGGAAGGCCCACCCCGGGACGGAGGACCCCGTCCCGGGTCAGGGGAGGACGGCATGGCGGACGGGACGACGGGCGGGATCGCGGGAGCGGCCGAGCGCACGGTCCCCACGGACGGCGTGGAGCTGTGCGTCGCCGAACTGGGCGACCCGGCGCGGCCCACGGTCGTGCTGCTGCACGGCTATCCGGACAGCAAGGAGGTGTGGGCCGCGGTCGCGTCCGGGCTCGCCGCGCGCTGGGGCTTCCATGTCGTCCTGTACGACGTGCGCGGCTGCGGCCGCTCGACGGCCCCGGCGCCGCTGCGCGGCGGCTTCACCCTGGAGAAGCTGACCGATGACTTCCTGGCGGTGGCCGACGCCGTCAGCCCGGACCGGCCGGTGCATCTCGTCGGCCATGACTGGGGGTCGGTGCAGGGGTGGGAGTTCGTCAGCGTGGGGCGCGCCGAGGGGCGGATCGCCTCGTTCACCTCGCTGTCCGGCCCGTCGCTGGACCATTTCGGGCACTGGGTCAGAAGGCGGCTGACCCGGCCGACCCCGCGCCGGGCCGCCCAGCTCCTCGGCCAGTCCGCCCGGTCCTGGTACGTGACCGCGCTGCACCTGCCCACGATCCCCGAGGCGCTGTGGCGCGGCTGGTTCGGCAGGCGCTGGCCCCGGCTGCTGGAGCGCATGGAGCGGGTGCCGAGCGACGGCTATCCGACCGCGTCGCTGCCGGAAGACGCCGCCCACGGCGCCTGGTTGTACCGCGACAACATCCGGAAGCGGGTCCTCCGGCCCCGCGGCGACCCGTACGCCCATGCCCCGGTCCAGCTGATCGTCCCCACCCGGGACCCGTTCCTGTCGGTGCGGCTGTACGACGAGCTGGAGACCTGGGTGCCCCGGCTGACCCGACGCACCCTGGCCGCCCGGCACGGAATGCCGCGCTCCTGCCCCGGTCAGCTCACCGCGTGGATCGGCGAGTTCGTCACCTCGGTCGAGAGGGACGCGTCGGTCGAGAAGGGCGCCTGAGTCGAGAACGAAGCCGGGCGGGGTACGAAGCCGGGCGGGGTCACGCCCGGGCGGCGTCCGGGGCGAGACGGGCCCGGGCGCGCTCCGGGTAGCGGGCGGTGAACAGGGCGGGCAGGACGAACCCGGCGGCCTGCACCGCCAGCGGCACCCAGCTGTCCAGACCGGCGGCCACCGAGGCGGCCAGCGCCGCGGCGGTCAGGGTGAAGGCGACCGCCCAGACCGAGGAGATCACCACGTTGATCCGCCGGAACACCGCGGTGTGCCACACCTCCCGCGGCGCCTGCCGCCGGGCGATACCGGTGGTGAAGGGGTGCCCGATCACGAGCGTCGCCCAGGCGGTGACGGCCAGCCAGCCCATCGCCAGCCCGCCGCCGTAGTCCTTGAGGCCGCTGTCGGGGCGGGCGAAGGCCCACGTGGTCAGCGCCGCGAAGAACAGCACCGTGCTGGCGTCCAGGATCAGGGCGTCCGCGGCCACCCCCTCCCTGCGGCACTGGATCAGCAGCCAGCCGCCCAGCACCAGCCCGGCCAGCGCGCCCCACTGCCAGCCCAGCATCGCCACGACGGAGAAGGCGATCCATGGGGCAAAGCCGCGCAGGTAACCCATGTCCGCTCCCCCTCGATCGCTCGGTCCCGGTGAGTCCGCCGCCGTGCGGCTGTAACCGCGCGTGCCCCCGACCGGCACGAAAAAACCCTCGACCCGCAGGGCTGGGTGGAGACCGACACCATGGGTGGAGACCGACACCAGCCGCAGCGTCGCCGCGATCCGATGTCCCGCCGGGCTTTCTGCGCTTCCCCGGCTGAGCGTGAGCGTCAGGTGTGGAGTCCGGGCGCGCCCCACACCGGGAACCACCGGCTCAGGTCCTGCTCGATCCGCAGATCGTCCCCGAGCAGCGCCCGCACCTGAAGTTCCAGCGCGTTGTCCCGCTTCTCGGCGGCGCCCGGCAGCGGTGCGAAGGGGTAGAACGTACCGCGCTTGTAGAGGTAGACGAGCGCGAGCGAACGCCCCGCCGCCTCGTGGAACCCGAGCAGCGAGCACAGCAGCTGCGGGCCGAACCCCCCGTCCTGGAGCAGCGTGTTGACCGCGTGCAGGTCGTTCACCAGGGCCGCCACGTCGTCCGGTGGCTGCCGGGCCAGCAGCCAGGTGTAGCCGTAACCGTCCTGGCTGAACTCCACCGGCACCCCGCCCCGGTCGGTGTCCGCGTCCAGCAGTTCCCGTACGTCGCTCTGGAGGCGGCCGAAGGCGCCGCCCTCGACGCTGGCGAAGCAGACCGACCCGAGCCCCGTCGGGGTGAACCCGGCCCCCGCCTCCAGGGTGACCGCGGCCGACGGCAGCCCGAAGAGCTGGTCGAGGTCGGGCCGTACGGGCTTGCTGCGGCCGAGGATGACGTCGAGGAATCCCATGCGCCCTCAGCCCCTCCCCGGCTGGCCCAGCTGGGCGGAGATGCGCCCGAGCTGGTCGAGCCGCCGCTCCAGCGTCGGATGCGAGGACAGCAGCGTGCTGAGGCTCTGCCCGGAGAGCGCCGGGGCGAAGAAGAAGGCATTGAACGGCTCGACCTTGCGCAGATCGCGGGTCGGGATGCGGGCCATCTGCCCGGTCACCTTGGTGAGGGCGGCGGCGAGCGCCGAGGGGCGGCCGGTCAACAGGGCACTGGCCCGGTCGGCGGACAGCTCGCGGTAGCGGGACAGCAGCCGGGTCAGCAGAAAGCTGATCGCGTACACCACGGCGCTGACCAGCGGGATCAGCAGGACCGCGATGCCTACGTTGTTGTTGCGGCTGCTGCGGGAGAGCCCGCCCCACAGGGCGGCCCGGGTCATGATGCCCGCCAGCACGCCGAGGAACGAGGCGATGGTCATGACCGCAACGTCGCGGTGCGCGACGTGAGACAGCTCATGGGCGAGGACGCCTTCCAGCTCGTCCGGCTCCAGCCGCCGCAGCAGCCCCGTCGTCGCGCACACCAGCGCGTTCTTCTGGCTGCGCCCCGTCGCGAACGCGTTCGGCACATCGGTGTCGGCGATCGCCACCCGCGGCTTCGGCATGTCGGCCAGCGCGCACAGCCGGTCCACCACGCCGTGCAGCTCGGGCGCCTGCTGCGGGGTGACCTCCCGTGCGCCCATGCTGAACGCCGCGATCTTGTCGCTGAACCAGAACTGCGCGATGAACAGCCCGCCCGCGATGAGCAGGATCAGCGGCCAGGCACCGCGCAGCAGCGCGATCAGCACACCGACGAAGACCACGTAGAGCAGGCCGATGAGGAACATGGTCACGACCATGCGGGTGGTCAGCCCACGGTCGGGGGCGTAGCGGGTATGCGGCATGGGTGCCTCCACAGTCACTGCGGCAGCGGGAGCCTCTCTACCCGATTCTGCTCCTCATTCCGGCCTTCGCGGCATCTGCGGCGCATGCGGCATAACGGAACCCGGTGTCCCTCGGGCCTCGGAGCGCGTCGTCAGAGGGCCGCCACCCGCTCCGCGCCCTCCGTGGCGATCTTCTCGAAGACCCCGGGGTCGGCTTCGAAGACCGAGTCGGCGATCGGCCAGTGCAGCACGATCTCGTCGATGCCCAGCCGCGCGTGCTCGCCCGCGAAGTCGACGAAGGCGTCCACCGAGCCGAGCGGACGGGTACCGTCCGGGGTGAAGCCGGTGAGCAGGATCTTGTCCGGCTCGTCGGCCCGCCCGGCGTCGGCGCAGGCCTTGCCGAGCCGCTCGACCTGGCGGCCGATGGCGGCCAGCGAGTCGGCGGGCGTCCCCGTCTCGAAGAGCTTCGGGTCGCCCGTGGTCACCCACGCCTGCCCGTACCGCGCCGCGAGCCGCATCCCGCGCGGGCCGGTCGCCGCGACCGCGAACGGCAGCCGGGGGCGCTGCACACAGCCGGGGATGTTGCGCACCTCGCGCGCGCTGTAGTGCTCGCCCTCGTAACTCACCACGTCGTGCGTCAGCAGCCGGTCGAGCAGCTCGGTGAACTCGCCGAACCGGTCCGCCCGCTCCCGCGGCGTCCACGCCTCCTCCGCGCCGCGCAGCAGCGCCGTCGCGTCGAAGCCGGAGCCGCCCGCGCCGATGCCGAGCGTGACGCGCCCGCCGGAGATGTCGTCCAGCGAGATCAGCTCCTTGGCGAGCGTCACCGGGTGCCGGAAGTTGGGGGAGGTGACCAGCGTGCCCAGCCGCAGCCGGGAAGTCGCCGCGGCGGCCGCCGTCAGCGTCGGCACCGCCCCGAACCAGGGCCCGTCACGGAAGCTGCGCCAGGACAGGTGGTCGTAGGTGTACGCCGCGTGGAAACCCAGTTCCTCGGCGCGCTGCCATAGCTCCCTGCCGCCGTCGGCCCAGCGGTCGACGGGCAGGATCACGGTGCTCACTCGCATGGCGTCGAGCCTAAGCGCTACCTCTGACAGCGGCGCACGGCCCGGCCGCCGCGGTGGGGGGACCCCCGTCGAGCGCCCTTCCCTCACCGGTGAGCGGCCCATACGGGAAGATGGGGGCCGTGACCCCAGCCATCGAGCAGCCCGAGAACCCGGCCCCCGACCGTTCCGCCTCCGCCACACCCCGCCCCCGGCTGATCGCCACCGACCTCGACGGCACCCTGCTGCGGGACGACAAGACGGTCTCGGACCGCACCGTCGAGGCCCTGGCCGCGGCCGAGCGGGCGGGCATCGAGGTGTTCTTCGTCACCGGCCGCCCGGCCCGCTGGATGGACGTGGTCAGCGCCCATGTGCACGGACACGGCCTGGCGATCTGCGCGAACGGCGCCGCCGTGGTCGACCTCCACCAGGGCGGGCTGCTGGTCGAGGTCCGCCCGCTGGCCGCCGGCCGGGCGCTGGCCGTCGTGGAGGCGCTGCGCCGGGCCGCCCCCGGCACGTCCTTCGCGGTCGAGCGCAGCGGCGGCATCTTCTACGAGCCGGAGTACCCGCCCTTCCACCTCGACCCGGGCGCGATCATCGCCCCCGCCGAGAAGCTGCTCGAGGACGGCTTCCCGCACGCCGACACCCCCGTCCTCAAGCTGCTCGCCCACCACAAGGAGCTGGCGCCGGACGCCTTCCTCCAGCTGGCCCGCACCGCCGCGGGCGAGCACGGCGCCTTCACCCGCTCCAGCCCGTCCGCCCTGCTGGAGGTCAGCGGGCCGGGGGTCTCCAAGGCATCCACCCTGGCCATGTGCTGCGCCGAGCGCGGCATCGCCGCGGAGGAGGTCGTGGCGTTCGGCGACATGCCCAACGACCTGGAGATGCTGACCTGGGCGGGCACCTCGTACGCCATGGCCAACGCCCACCCGGAGGTGCTCGCCGCGACCACGCACCGCACCGGCGCCAACACCGAGGACGGCGTCGCCGCCGTCATCGAGCGGATCCTCGCCGGATAGCCGGACGACGACACGGAACCGCCCCCGGCCGGTGTGCCGGAGGCGTTCGTGTCCGAGCGGAGTCGGCTTACCAGAAGATGACGGCGTACCCGTTGCCGCCCGTGGTGCCGTCGCGGCCCGGGTTGCCCGGGACGGTGGCACTGCCGGCGCCACCGCCGGCGCCGCCGTTGCCGCCCGCGCTGGTGTTCGTCAGGGGAAGCCCCACGATGCCGTCGACCGCCTCGCCGCCCTCACCGCCGTCGACGCCGTTCTCGCCGTCCTCGCCGGTCCGGTTGACCACGTAGATGCTGTTGCAGGCACCGGTGCCTCCGGTGCCCCCGGTGCCCGGCGTGCCCGGGGTCGTACCGATCGCTCCACCGCCGCCGGTGCCACCGAGACCGCCGCCGGCGATGAGCTGGGGACCGAGGATGGAGGCCAGGCTCGTCGGGCCGCCGTTACCACCGGTCGTACCCCCGGTGCCGTTCGCGGCGCCACCGGGACCGCTGGTACCGGCGGTGCCGCCGGTACCCAGGTCCACCGTGTAGGTGGCGAACGGCACGACCGGGATGACACACCAGGTGAAGCCGCCGGCCCCGCCGCCACCGCCGGTGCCGCCCGCGGCGGCGCTGCTCCCGCCGCCACCGCCGCCGCCACCGCC
>NZ_RIBZ01000212.1:0-11889 GCF_003721215.1 Streptomyces botrytidirepellens | reverse complement strand
CTGCGGGCGGAGGGGCGCAGCGGGGAGGCGCACGCCGTGCTGTGCGAGACGGCCGTGTGGCCCGCCGGGCGGCTGCCGGTGCTGGCGGCCGAGCTGGAGCGCGCGGGGCTCGGCGCCGACGTGGCCACGCTGCTGTGGGAGATGGCCTGTCTGCCGCCCGAGCCGCTCGCCGCCGCCGCGGAGGCGCTGATCGCGGCGGGCCGCGAGTCCGACGGGGAGCGGCTGCTGCGGCAGAGCGTCGCGCGGCCCGTCGCCGAGGTGGCGCAGACGGCGCTCGCGCTGCTGGAGAGCGCTGCGCACCCGGAGGTGGCGCTGCTGCTGACGGCGTTCATACGGGCCCGTACGCCCGCCGAGGTGGCCGAGGCGGCGGCCGAGGACCCGGGCGCGCTGGTGCCGCCGCTGCTGGACGCGGCGAGCGCGGTGTCGCCGGGCAGCCAGCACGATCTCGCCCACGCCCTCCGCGTGGCGGGCATACACGGCGCCACCTGATCCCTGCCGGGCCCGACATCACACGAAAAGTGATGGTTTTCGTTGAGTAACGGCGGCGGTATTGCCAGAGTGGTGAGTGCGCTTCTACGTTCTTCACCACAGCGAGATTCTACGTGCGTAGACACAGGTTGACGACGGGGGCAGGCCCCCGGAGCCCTGCTGTGAAGGAGCTGATCATGGCCAACGTCGTACGTGCCGCGCTCGTCCAGTGCACCTGGACCGGCGACACCGAATCAATGATCGCGAAGCATGAGGAGCACGCCCGGCAGGCCGCCGCCCAGGGGGCCAAGGTGATCGGCTTCCAGGAGGTGTTCAACGCCCCGTACTTCTGCCAGGTGCAGGAGCCGGAGCACTACCGGTGGGCGGAGCCGGTCCCGGACGGGCCGACGGTGCGGCGGATGCGGGAACTGGCCCGGGAGACCGGAATGGTCATGGTGGTCCCGGTGTACGAGGTCGAGCAGTCCGGCTTCTACTACAACACCGCGGCCGTGATCGACGCCGACGGCAGCTACCTCGGCAAGTACCGCAAGCACCACATCCCCCAGCTCAAGGGGTTCTGGGAGAAGTACTACTTCAAGCCGGGCAACCTGGGCTGGCCGGTGTTCGACACCGCCGTCGGCAAGGTCGGCGTCTACATCTGCTACGACCGCCACTTCCCGGAGGGCTGGCGCGCCCTGGGGCTGGCCGGCGCGCAGCTCGTCTACAACCCGTCGGCCACCTCCCGCGGGCTGTCGTCGCACCTGTGGCAGTTGGAGCAGCCCGCGTCGGCGGTCGCGAACGCGTACTACATCGCGGCGATCAACCGCGTCGGCACCGAGAGTTACGGCGACAACGACTTCTACGGCACCAGCTACTTCGTGGACCCGCGCGGCCAGTTCGTCGGGGACGTGGCCAGCGACAGGAAGGAGGAGCTGGTCGTCCGCGACCTCGACTTCGGCCTCATCGACGAGGTGCGGCAGCAATGGGCCTTCTACCGGGACCGCCGCCCCGACGCCTACGACGAGCTGGTGAAGCCATGACCGGCGAGCCCACGACCGGCGACCAGCTGTACGCACGCCACCGGGCCGTCCTCCCGGACTGGCTGGCGCTGTACTACCAGCGCCCCATCGAGATCACCCACGGCGAGGGGCGCCACGTCTGGGACGCGGACGGCAACCGCTACCTCGACTTCTTCGGCGGCATCCTCACCACCATGACCGCCCACGCGCTGCCCGAGGTCACCAAGGCCATCACCGAGCAGGCGGGCCGGATCCTGCACAGCTCCACGCTGTACCTCGACCGCCCGATGGTCGACCTCGCCGAGCGCGTCGCGCACCTGTCCGGCATCCCCGACGCCCGGGTCTTCTTCACCACCTCCGGCACCGAGGCCAACGACACGGCGCTGCTGCTGGCCACCACGTACCGCCGCTCCAACCAGATCCTGGCGATGCGCAACAGCTACCACGGCAGGTCGTTCTCGACGGTCGGCATCACGGGCAACCGCTCGTGGTCGCCGACCAGCATCTCCCCGCTCCAGACGCTGTACGTGCACGGTGGGGTGCGGGGCCGGGGGCCGTTCGCCGGGCTGTCGGACGCCGCGTTCATCGACGCGTGCGTGGCCGACCTCGAGGACATCCTCGGCCAGGCGCACGGCAACGTCGCCGCGCTGATCGCCGAACCCGTCCAGGGCGTGGGCGGCTTCACCTCCCCGCCCGACGGGCTGTTCGCCGCCTTCCGGGAGGTGCTGGACCGGCACGGCATCCTGTGGATCACCGACGAGGTGCAGACCGGCTGGGGCCGCACCGGCGACCACTTCTGGGGCTGGCAGGCCCATGACGCCGCGGGCCCGCCGGACCTCCTCACCTTCGCCAAGGGCATCGGCAACGGCATGTCGATCGGCGGGGTCGTGGCGCGCGCGGAGGTCATGAACTGCCTGAGCGCCAACTCCATCTCCACCTTCGGCGGCAGCCCGGTCACCATGGCCGCCGGTCTCGCCAACCTCAACCACCTCGTCGAGCACGACCTCCAGGGCAACGCCCGCCGCGTCGGCGGACTGCTCATCGAGCGGCTGCGCGCGGCCTGCGCCGGGCTCGACGGCGTACGCGAAGTCCGCGGCCGCGGGCTGATGATCGGCGTCGAGCTGGTCGAGCCGGGCACCGGCGACCCGGCACCCGAGGCCGCCTCGGCCGTCCTGGAGGCCGCCCGCGAGGGCGGGCTGCTCATCGGCAAGGGCGGCGGCCACAACAGCAGTGTCCTGCGCATCGCCCCGCCGCTGAGCCTCACCGTGGCGGAGGCGGAGGAGGGCGCTGACATCCTCGAAGCCGCCCTGCACACCGCCGCCCTGAACACCACCCAGTCGGGAAGGAGTGTGGGCTGATGCCTCGTACCGTGATCCGCGGCGGGCTCGTCATCACCGCCGCCGAGGAGACCCACGCCGACGTCCTGGTCGAGGACGAGCGGGTGGTGGCGCTGGCCGCGTCCGACAGCGACGTCGCGCGCGGCTGGACCGCCGACCGTACGATCGACGCGACCGGCAAGTACGTCATCCCGGGCGGTGTCGATCCGCACACCCACATGGAGATGCCGTTCGGCGGGACGTTCGCCGCCGACACCTTCGAGACCGGCACCCGGGCCGCGGCCTGGGGCGGCACGACCACCATCGTGGACTTCGCCATCCAGACCAAGGGGCACGCCCTGCGGGAGGGCCTGGACGCCTGGCATCTGAAGTCGGGCGGCAACTGCGCGATCGACTACGGCTTCCACATGATCCTGTCCGATGTCGACGAGGGCTCCCTGAAGGAGATGGACCTCCTCGTGGACGAGGGCGTGACCTCGTTCAAGCTCTTCATGGCCTACCCGGGCGTGTTCTACAGCGACGACGGGCAGATCCTGCGCGCCATGCAGCGCGGCGCCGCCAACGGCGGGCTCATCATGATGCACGCCGAGAACGGCATCGCCATCGACGTCCTGGTCGAACAGGCCCTCGCCGAGGGCAGGACCGACCCCCGCTACCACGGCGAGGTCCGCAAGGCGCTGCTGGAGTCCGAGGCCACCCACCGCGCCATCCAGCTGGCGCGGGTGGCCGGGGCGCCGCTGTACGTCGTCCACGTGTCGGCGGAAGAGGCCGTCGCGGAGCTGACGCAGGCGCGCGACAAGGGGCTGCCGGTCTTCGGCGAGACCTGTCCGCAGTATCTGTTCCTGTCCACCGACAATCTCGCCGAACCGGACTTCGAGGGCGCCAAGTACGTCTGCTCGACACCGCTGCGGCCGCGGGAACACCAGGCGGCGCTGTGGCGGGGGCTGCGGACCAACGACCTCCAGGTCGTCTCCACCGACCACTGCCCGTTCTGCTTCACCGGCCAGAAGGAGATGGGCCGCGGCGACTTCTCCAAGATCCCCAACGGGATGCCGGGCGTGGAGAACCGCATGGACCTGCTCCACCAGGGCGTCGTGGACGGCCACATCACACGCCGCCGCTGGATCGAGATCGCCTGCGCCACCCCGGCCCGGATGTTCGGCCTTTACCCCAAGAAGGGCACCATCGCGCCGGGTTCGGACGCCGACATCGTCATCTACGACCCGGCCGCCCAGCAGACCATCTCCGCCGAGACCCACCACATGAACGTCGATTACTCGGCCTACGAGGGCAAGCAGATCACCGGGCAGGTCGAGACCGTGCTCTCGCGCGGCCTCCCGGTCATCGACGGGCGCGCCTACACCGGGCGCGCCGGGCACGGCCGGTATGTCCGCCGCTCGACCTGTCAGTACCTCACCTAGGAGGCCAGGCCATGGACTTCGGACTCGTACTCCAGACCGATCCGCCCGCGTCGGACGTCGTCGACCTGATGCGCCGCGCCGAGCGCAACGGCTTCGGCTACGGCTGGACCTTCGACTCCGCCGTGCTCTGGCAGGAGCCGTTCGTCATCTACAGCCGCATCCTGGAACACACCGAGCGGCTCACCGTCGGCCCCATGGTCACCAACCCCGGCACCCGCACCTGGGAGGTGACGGCCTCCACCTTCGCCACCCTCAACGACATGTACGGCAACCGCACCGTGTGCGGCATCGGCCGCGGCGACTCCGCCCTGCGGGTCGCGGGCCGCACGCCGAACACCCTCGCCCGGGTGAGCGACGCCATCGACGCCATCCGCGACTTGGCGGAGGGGCGGGAGGCCGTGGTGGACGGCACCCGGATGCGCATCCCCTGGATCAAGGACGGCGGCCGTCTGCCGGTCTGGATGGCGGCGTACGGGCCGAAGGCCCTCGCCCTCGCCGGACAGAAGGCGGACGGCTTCATCCTCCAGCTCGCCGACCCGTTCCTGACGGAGTGGATGGTCCACGCGGTCCGCACCGCCGCGGCCGAGGCGGGCCGCGATCCGGACGCGATCACCATCTGCGTCGCGGCGCCCGCGTACATCGGGGACGACCTGGCCCACGCCCGGGAGCAATGCCGCTGGTTCGGCGGCATGGTCGGCAACCACGTCGCGGACCTGGTCTCCCGCTACGGCGAGCACTCCGGCGCCATCCCCGAATCCCTGACCGCGTACATCGCCCAGCGCCAGGGCTACGACTACAGCCACCACGGCCGGGCCGGAAACCCGGACACGGCCTTCGTCCCGGACGAGATCGTCGACCGCTTCTGCCTGCTGGGCCCGGCGGAGGCCCATGTGGAAAAGCTGCGCGCGCTACGGGGGCTGGGCGTGGACCAGTTCGCGGTGTATGCGATGCACGACGCGAAGGAGAGGACGATCGACGCGTACGGCGCGGAGGTCATCCCGGCCCTGAACGGATAGCATCAGTCATCGGATCTCTTCGCGGCGCGCTTCTTGATTATTGAGGCAGCTACTCCCATCATCTCGGCCATGAAGAGACGTCAGATACTCACAGTGCTCGGAGGTCTCGGCTTAGCCGGGCCTCTCGCCGCGATCACTCCCTCCGGCCGGGCGGCCGCCGCCGACCTGCCGGAGGGAGTGTTCTTCCAGAACCGGGGCAGCGTGGAGGGCTGGGACTACAGCTACGCCCAGAAACAGGGGTCGATCACCACCGTCGACAGCCCCGCCTACAAGGGTGCGCACGCACTCGCGGCGACCCAGACCTACATCAACGAGACCGGGGGATACCACTCCGAAGTCCTCCGCCGAGGAGCGCAGAGCGTCGGCGAGGACCGCTACTACGGACAGGCCATCTACCTGGGCTCCGACTGGCGGTTCCACGACCAGAACGTCACCTTCCAGCAGTTCTCCCCCGAGGATCCGGAAGGCCCTTGGCTGCTGATGTTCGTCATGGGCAACAAGATCCAGTACGGCGGCCGCGCGGTTTCCGGCACCGTCGGCTCCATCGCCGACCTGCGCGGAACCTGGATCCGGCTCGTCGTACGCCTCAAGCTCGCCGACAGCGGCCAGGGCGCCTTCGAGGTCTGGCTGAACGGCAAGAAGACGGTCAGCTCAACGGGCATCACCCTGCTGCCGTCCACTTCCCGGACCATCCGCTGGTCCAGCGGCATCTACTGCACGGCCTGGCGCGACGGCACGCCCGCCGGACCCTCGACCCTGACGGTCCTCCACGACCAGCACCGCATCGCCTCGTCGTACGCCCTGGCCGAACCGGCCAACTGGACGTGACCCGTGGTTCGCAGCGCAATCGCGATCTTCGAGCGAAGTGGCACGGCGGCGGCAGGGGCGGGATCGCTGTGGCTGGGTGGCCGGCTGACCGGGATCGACTCCGTGGCGCACGCGGCCGAGGGAGCCGAGGAGGCCGTGGACGGCGCCCGGCGGATCCTCGTCAGCCAGGCCACCAACGCCTCCGCCGCCCTGTCGCCGGAGTCCAGGTCGCGGGCGACCGTCTCCTCACCGAAGTACGCCGAGGCGGCGGGGTCTCGTTGCCGATGGACCACATGATGACCGCGGGGGAGTTACGGGCCGCGCCATCGGCGCTGGCTATGGTGACGAATACGAGGTCGGCGGCTCGCGGAGCACCCCGAGCGCCAGGAGGTCCGTATGACGGTCGCCGTGCTGCGGGACGGGGAGATGGCCCACTACCAGGGCAAGATCGCCCAGTGGGACATCAGACAGCCGGCATGGGCGTAGACCCCGCACACGATCAATTGATCGCGGCCGGACTTTTCGATCAGATCACGGAGTTCGGGACATGACCGAGCCGCTCATCGCCTCCGGTATGGCCTTCACCCCGACCTTCGGCCTCTCCGGCGCGGGACTGCCCGCCACCCGGGCGGCGCTGTACCGGTACGCCGAGTGGGCCGTCGGCGACCAGCGACTGACGTCGCTGCTGACCGAGGCGGAGTACGAGGAGTTCAGCTGCCTTCGTGGCACGCCACGGCGCGACGGTGCGCAGACTGCCGGAGGGCGGTGCGCAGGTCGGGGTCGGCACCGACAGCCCGCTGGTTCCCCCCGGCATCTACTACCACCTCAATCTCCAGGCCATGGTGCGCTATGGCGCCAGCCCGCTCCAGGCGCTGCGCGCCGCCACCCTCACGGGCGCCCGGACGCTGGGCCTGAGTGCCCACCTCGGCACCGTCGAGCCCGGCAAACTCGCCGACTTGGTCCTGGTGGAGGGCGATCCACTGCGGGACATCACGGCCGCTGCCGCGGTGCGGCAGGTGGTGGTCGGAGGCGTGGTGCACTCGGTGGACGATCTCGTCGCGGACCGGCCGGTGTCACGGACCACCACGACCGCCGCCCCCACCGCGGCCGCCTCCGCGCGCCCGGCGGCGGCCGCGGCTCCGGACGTGCCGCAGGAACCCGCCCGGGAGCGCTACTGGTGGCACCGGGAGGAGCACACCCACACCTCGTGTTGCTGACGCGCGCCCAACTCGATGCCGAGTGCAGTGCCATTCGCCGCCCCAGCGGTGAACGGCACTGTCGGGAGGCACGGTGCCGGCGGCGGGAAGTGTCCAGTAGCGCGTTCCACGTCGGCAGATATCCGAAGTCGTCGGCGAGTTCGCCGAGTGGAACAACTTCCTCCGACCGGAGAGGATTGGCCCGGCACCGCTCACCGGAATGCGGGCGGTGAACCATGCGGTAACGAAATCTCTCGGAATTGGTGGGGCGGGAGCTCTTCGTTCCCGCCCCCGCAATGCTAGCTCGCGCTCGGAGGGGTCTGAGCGGCCTTCTTGGCGGGGCGGCCGCGCTTCTTGGCGGTGGGCTCCTCCGCGGGCCTGGATACCACCGCGAAGGGCTGGAGTGCCTCCTGAAGGGCCTTCAGCGAATCCGGCCCCAGGTCCACGACCCGGCGCTCCGTCTTCAAGGTCTGCCGTACGGCGATGGTGTTGCTGCCGTCCTCGTTCTGCTCCCCGGTTTCGTATTCCTCGTCGGCCCAGACGGGAACCACGATCTCCACCGACTGAACGTCCGCGGTGACATCGGGTTCGATGTCGCAGTGAATTACGGTGCGCCCGTAGATTCGCGTCTCGACCGTCTGTCCATTGACGACGACCGGTGTGACGGTTTCCTGAACTCCTTCCTTGTCCTTCTCGGTTTCCGGAACCTGAACAAAGCGAACTGCCACTGCTTCCCCTTTTCTTGGTGCTGACTCAAATTCTAGCGGGGCAGCCGCTGTTGGCGCCAATCCGGAAATGCGGAAAGCCCCTTCTGGTCGGAAGGGGCTTTTCGGCGCGGGTGGCGGGAAATGCGTGCTCAGTGCGGCGGTTTGTGCCAGACGATGCTGTAGCGGAACAGGACGTGACGGCGGTACCGGGCGCCGGGCAGCACCTCGGCGGCCAGCGCCCGCATCTGCCGGTACGTCACCGGCGGCGGCCACACGATGGGGGACGGGTGCTGCCACTGGCCCTTCACCGCGCGGTGGGCGGTGCCGACGACGACCCCGGCGACGACGTGCGGCAGGTCGCGCGGGGTGTCGCGGGCGAGGCCGACGACGGCGAGGACGCCGCCCGGGCGCAGCAGGTCGCGCATGCGGGCCAGCCCGGTGGCGGCGTCCATGTGGTGCAGGGTGGCCACCGACGCGATGACGTCGAACGAGGCCGGTGCGAAGGGATGGGTGAGGAAGTCCCCGAGCACATAGTCGATGTCGCCGGGGTGGGCACGGGCCTGGTCGATGCTCGGCCCGTGGAGGTCGATGCCGGTGACGTGCGGCACGGTCCGCCTCAGTTCACGGGCGAGCATGCCCTCGCCGCAGCCGACGTCGAGGGCGTGCCGGGCGCCGTCGGGGACCGCGCGGAGGATGCGGGTGTGGTAATGGATGTTGTGGTTCCATCGCCTGCCGTTCTTCGCTGTCATGCGGTCATTCTGCGGGGACGTGGCCGCGGGTCACCGTGCGCCGCGTATCAGCCGGATGGCGAACGCGCCCGCGACGCAGAAGACCGCCGCGGCGACGTACAGGGCGCTGTAGTTGCCGTCGCTTCCGATGGCGAGGAAGAGCGGGGCGAGGACGGGGGAGATGGTCTGGGGGATCGTGGTGGACAGGTTGAACACGCCCATGCCCTTGGCGGCCTCGGTGTCCTTGTTGGGCAGGACCGAGGCCACGAGGGCGTAGTCGACGCCCATGTACATGCCCTGGCCGAGACCGGAGATCCCCACGCCCACGAGGAACATCTCGGTCGACTGGGCCGTGGCCACCACCACCATGGCGCAGGCGAAGACGACGGACGCCGCGGCGACGAAGACCTTGCGGCGCCGTATGCGGTCGGAGAGCCACCCGGCGGTGAAGCTGCTGAGGGTGGTGGTGGCGGCCAGGATCAGCATCGACCAGAACAGCACGGGGCTGGCGTCCTCGGCGGTGTAGCCGAGCCGGTCCATCAGGAAGTACGCCTTGTAGGTGGTCAGGAAGCTCAGGCCGGTCCAGGTCAGGAACCGTCCGCACCAGGCCCAGGCGAAGTCGGGGTGGCGCACCGGGTTGATCCACATGCTCCGGGGGATGTCGGCCCAGCGGAGCCGGGGGAGTTCGGCCCGGGAGCGGGGGACTTCCTTGAGGTAGCGGACGAAGATCCCGACCATGACCAGACCGAGCAGCCCCGGCGCGACGAACATCCACAGGTTCCCCGTCCCGGTGAACTGGACGAGGAACGTGCCGCTGACGATGCCGATCTGGGTGGTCATGCCCATCAGGCCGGAGACCCGCCCCCGGTACCGGTCCGTCACCCGCTCGGGGAGGAGCGCGGTCGAGGCGGCGAGGGCCGCGTTGAACAGCATCTGGGCCAGACACCAGCCGAGGCCCAGCACGAACAGGTTGGGCGCCGTGCCCATCACCAGCAGCGCCCCGAAGCCCAGGACCATGCCGCCGAGGATGTACGGCCTGCGCTGGCCCCAGCGGGACGTGGACAGGTCGCTGAGCCTGCCGAAGACGGGGTTGGCCACCAGCGCGCAGAAGGCGCCGGCGCCCGCGATGGTCGACAGGCTCCCGGCCTTGCCCTCCGGGTCGAGGTCGGCGACGCGGAGGGACAGGGTGACCGATGCGGGGGTGCACAGGGCGATCCACAGGCCGATGTAGGCGAGGATGAACAGGGTGATGAACACCCCGTTCACTTCCTGGCCGGTGGCCTTCGCGATCCGTTCCGGTCCGTGCGGCGGCACGGGGGTTCCGGGGCTTGCGGGACTTTCTGAGGCGTGGGGGGTGGCGGCGCCGGGCTTCCGGGCAGACAGCATCGTCCGCTCCTTTGCGGATGAGGTCCCGTGGGGGGAGAGGGGGAGGGGGCGGGCTAGCGGGTCAGGGGCCCGGCGTCGATGCCGAGGAGGGGCGCCGGGCGCTTCACCGTGCTGGTGATCNGGGGGCGGGCTAGCGGGTCAGGGGCCCGGCGTCGATGCCGAGGAGGGGCGCCGGGCGCTTCACCGTGCTGGTGATCTCGACGGCGCCGTCCTCCGGTGCGATGCGCTCCAGCCGCTCCAGGACCTCCAGCACGTGGAACGCGAAGTCGGCGGAGGCCCGGTGGAGGTCTCCGCCGAGGTGGCGTACGAGGTCCAGCACCCCGGGCCCGCGGATGGCGCGGGCGCCCGCGGGGGTGAGCGGGTCCATCACGGCGGGGAGTTCGGCCCACTCCTCGTCACCGCGCCGCTTCACCAGGACGGGATCGTCGAAGCGGTTGGGGTTGGGCACCTGAAGGGTGCCCTCGGTGCCGTAGATCTCCAGGTGGGGGAGGGCGGTGTCCCAGACGTCGAAGCTGTACATGGCCGTGGCCAGGGCGCCGGAGGCGAACTGGAGGATCGCCGTCGCGTGGGTGTCGACGGTGACGCCGACGCGCTCGACGCGGCGTTCGGGGGCCGTCACGGTCAGCTCGTCGGCGGCGCGGGTGGTCGCCCCGACCACCCGGCTGACCGGTCCGAGCAGATTGACCAGCGCGGCGATGTGGTACGGGCCCCAGTCCAGGACCGGGCCGCCGCCCTCGGTGAACAGGAACGTCGGGTCCGGGTGCCAGGTCTCGGCGCGCGAGGAGCGGACGAAGGAGGACGCGGCGAACGGACGCCCGATCAGCCCGGCGTCGACGGCGGCGCGGGCCGTCTGTCCCGAGGGGCCGAGGAAGGTGTCGGGCGCGCCGCCGAGCAGCTTGCCGGTCTCCCGGGCGGTCTCGATGTTCCGCCGGGCTTCCTCGGCGGTGGCGGCGAGCGGCTTCTCGACGTACACGTGCTTTCCGGCGCGCAGGGCCGCGTCGGTCAGCGCCGCATGGGCCCTGGGCGGGGTGATGTTGACGACGACCTGCACCTCGGGGTCGGCGAGCAGCTCCTCGGTCGTGCCCCACGCCGGGATGTTCCACTCCTCGGCGGCGGCGCGGGCGCGCTCGCCGTCGAGGTCGGCGACGCGCACGATGGGCAGTTGGGGGATGGTCGACAGGCCGAGCGCGTAGGCGTTGAAGATCGAGCCGGTACCGATGACGCCGACGGGCACGCGCCGCGTGGTTTCGTCCATGGTTCTCTCCCGGTCTTTCACAGGGCGCTGTCCACCTGCGGCGGCGATGGGCCGGGCGCGGCAGAACGGCACCTGGAGGCAACGGAGTTGGACGAAACCGCTGTCGGTGAAACGGTGCACCATGCAAGCACCGGCTCTCGGCGGGGTCAAGGGTTCTGTCAGGCCGAATGCGCTCGGTCAGGCCGAATGCGCCAGCAGATCGCCGATGCCCTCGGGGGAGAGGACGTGTTCCACGCCGACGACCGTCCCGCCGACGACACCGGCGGACATCCCCAGCACACTCTGGGTCAGCGACAGCCGGCGGGTGGCCAGGGGCAGCGCCCGCCGGTAGACGACGCCGCGGATCCGGGCCAGCAGGTCGTCGCTGGCGGCGGCGATCGCCCCGCCGATGACGATCCGCGCCGGGTTGTAGACGTGCACGAGCAGCGCCACCACCTCGCCGATCGTCACCGCGGCCTCGCGGACGACGCGCACGGCCCCGGGGTGGCCGTCGCGGACGAGCCGGGCCAGGTCGGCGGCGCCGCGCGGCCCGTCCTGCCCGGCGAGGCC
>NZ_RIBZ01000206.1:0-3811 GCF_003721215.1 Streptomyces botrytidirepellens | reverse complement strand
CCGGCGACGGGACAACCCGCCCCGGCGCCGGGCCGCCCGCACCCCCGGGTAACCGCCCACGCGTGCCCGCCGGGGCCGCTGCCGCCCCCAGAGGGCACGCGTCGATGCCCTTGCCCGCCGTCCCGACCCGGCTGGCCGCTGTTGCACGGCTTGCCCGGGCCCTGGCCAATGTCAGCGGCACGCCTTGCCCCGACCACACATGGCGGAGTGGGCGTATCACCGCCCGCATCAACACCAAGGGATGCGACATGACTGTCGACGCGCTCACCGCCCCCTCCCGCCCCGGCCGCCCCTCAACCCGGGCTGCACTCCAGCGCGCCCGACGCCGCCACCGCAAGTACACGGTCGCCTACACCGGCAGCGACCTGAACGGTTACACCATCCGCCGAGTCGCCGCCCGCGCCCTCTCCGAGCCCGGCACCGACCACCTCCTGACCCAGCTGATCGACGCCGAACTCGACTGGACCACCGTTCACGCCCTCAGCCCCTCCCACGCCCTGCGCCTGGCCACCGCCGAGCTGACCGAGCAGGTCGGCGAGGCATGGGAGACCACCGGCATCGCCGACGGCCTCCGCGACCTGGGCATCGACCTGGACACCGCGCTGCACACCAGCGCCGTGACCGTAGCCGTCACCGACTAGCGCCCCCTCCCCGAGAAGCTAGCGGCCCCCCGCAGGACCGCTGGCTTCTCCCTGCCGCACGACGCTGCGCGCTTCTGGTCGCCGCTGACCCGCACCCGCCACCGGCCCCGTTCTGTACCTCGCAGGCGGGGCCGTCCGCACGCCCGGTACGCACACCCCGCCCCGGCCCCGCCCCGACGGTCGAAGCTGTGGGGTTGTGCTGCTAACCGTGCCGTGCCACATCCTCATCACAGCCGGTGAGCGCCCCGCAGGGATCTCCCTCACGTGCGCCGTGTGTGACCGGCCAGCCGGGCCGCAGGATCCCCGCAACCGCTCCACACCTGCGCCCCGGCACTCGCCCCGCACACCACCCCCGGCCCGGCGACTGGCGGATGCCTGCCCCGCCGACCACGGCACCCGAGAGGACCCACCCGTGTACGCGTTCCCTTACTCCCTCACCAAGACAGCCCCCCGTGATGACCTGCGTATGGGTGTGCTGCTGCGTGACGCTCTCGCGCACCAAGGCGTGAGCTTCCGCGTCGTCAAGCCCTACGATCGGCTCCCGCCCGAGTACCTGGTGGCGCAAGCCGACCTGACCGGGCCGCGCGTGTGGATCCACGGATGCGACTGCAACGGCTCCACGCACTACGACATCCCGCGCGCCGGGCTCCTGGCGGTTGCCGCCGTCGTCACCGACGAGGACGGTACGCGGTTCGTGTTCGACGGGTTCAGCCGCGACGAGGCCCGGCCGGTCGCTCAGGCCGAAGCGTGCGCCCGTGCGGTAGCCGTGTTCCTGGGGCTTGAGCCGCGTGAGCCTGAGTGCACGTGGTGCCAGGATTACGGCCAGTACCCCATCCACGACGGCAACACGGACGCAGTCCTGTACCACCGCGCGTGCGAAAACCCGCTGTGCGTGGCACGCCGCCAGGAGCGGGCGGCCCTGTACGCGGCACAGCTCCGTGAGCCGGTCACCGTCGGGTTGGACGTGCTGGAACCCGTGTTGTGCACGCAATGCCCGTACGGCAACTACCAGCAGGTGCCGGGGCTGGACGTGTACGCGTGCACGGCCGGCTGCGGGCACACCGTGACCGCCACGGCAGACGGCTTCACCCTGCTCCGCGAGAACGGCCGAGACCAGCACCTGACCGCGTACGAGGGTCTGTTGCACATCGCCGAGCCCGCCGGGTCCGTCCCCCCGTTCTAACCCCCCCGGCCGCACACCAGCCCCGCCCCATACACAGCCGTCGGGACGCACCGCCACCCCGGACAGGCCGTTGAGGTCCGGCGCGCCAGCCCCGAACTCAGGGCGCGGGGCCGTCCCCACACTCCGCCCCGCCGCGCCCCGCCCCGGGGTTTGCAGGGCTTGGTAGCNCCCCGAACTCAGGGCGCGGGGCCGTCCCCACACTCCGCCCCGCCGCGCCCCGCCCCGGGGTTTGCAGGGCTTGGTAGCAGCCGGGGGAGTGTGGGTGGTGCCGGAAGGACGCTCCCGCACCACCCCCCCGAGGTGTTGGTTGAGCCCCCGGCAGCCGGGCCGCCCCCACCATCCCCCCGAAGGGGGCGGTCCGGCACCCCGCCCGCAGTTCCCGCCCCCGGCCCCGTCCCGTGGCCCTGCGCTCGTACGCCAAGCGCCCGCCCCCGGCCGGACCGCGCCGAGCGCGGGACCCCCGGCACCACCCGCCCGCTGAACGTCACCGCACAGCATGGGCTGGCTCAAGGGTTGACCACCACCCTGACCCGGCCCTCCGGCCCGTGCCCTTTCGCCAGCCCTGCCAGACACAAGGGGAATCCTTCTATGACCGGCCAACAAACCATCTACTGGCTCGCAACCCGTGGCGATGATCCCGGCGGCACCGTATGCGAAGACAAACCCACCGCCCGTGCCTACGCCGAAACCCGGTGGATCGAAGACGAGTACAACGGCGACCCCACACAGGCCGCACTGCGCTGGGACAAAGACAACGATCTGATCGACGAAGCGATCCCCAGCAGCTTTCAGGACACCGGCTGGTCCATCAGCCCTGCCCCTCTCCTGCGCCTGAGTGACGTCACCACCAGCTGACCCCGCCCTACCGCGCCCGATCCCCCGCACACCCTCAGGTAGGAGATCCTTATGACCGACCAGCAGCTCGACCTCGACGCCATCACCGCGATGCCCCGCGCCGAGGACATCGACCGACTCGTCGCCGAAGTCCGCCGCCTCCGCGCCGAACTATCCGCGCCCGCCGCTCCCGACGTGCTGCGCGCCGCGTACATTGCAGCGCTCGACGAGGCGCACCACACCCACCCGTGCCCGGTGACCGGCCCGGACTGGACCTCGTGCGTGCCCCCCGGCGGCCGGGTCGGCTCATGCCACTCGGAGCGGCGCGCGGACGCTGTGCTTGCTGTCCGCGACACGGAGCTGGAACGGCTCCGCGCACAGCGCCGCTACCTCATCGGCCAGCTCGCGAAGAGGGACGCCCGCAGTGGCGACGGCGACCGCGCGCTCCGTGAGTTCCTCAGGCCCGACGACACTCCGGTCCTTGCGGCAGCCGACAACCCGACCCAGTTGCGTTGGGGGCTGGACGACGTGCTGTGGGGTGACGACGGCACCGTCACCGTCCTGCTGTCCGGCCCTGAGGGTGAACCGTACTGGCTGGAGCTGGACGTGGAGCGCGCCGCCGTACTGCGGCAGAACCTTGCCGGTCCTGCCGAGCAGGACAGGATGTCCGACGCGTTCAGCGGCACGAAGCCGTGCGGCCACAACGACCCGCACGAATGGGTCGAGCCGCACACCCCCACCCCCGGGCCGAAGTACCCGTTCCACGTCTGCGAGCTCGCCGACGCCGCCGCGCAGCTCCTCGGCGACGGCTGGACCGCCAAGCCCGGCCGCCTCGGCACGACCGGGACCATCTCCGGCCCGTACATCACCTCGTTCGACGTGCACGTTGACCACGACAGCAAGGAGCTGACCATCGACTACGACACCTACGTGGCGGACAAGTTCCCCGAGCTGGAGGTGAACGAACTGCCGGTAGGCGTCGGTGCATGCCCGGGCGGGGTCTACCTGAACAACGCCGAGGCCGAGGACGGCCTGGAGGCGCTCGCCACCCGCGTCGCCAACGCCATCCGCCACATCACCGGCCGCCCGCTGGTCTAAACAGCCGCCGCCCGCGACCACAACCGCCCGGCCCCGCCCGCAGTTCCTTGCGGGC
>NZ_RIBZ01000207.1:0-4766 GCF_003721215.1 Streptomyces botrytidirepellens | reverse complement strand
GACCCCCTCGGGCGGCTCCTGCGGCCCTCGCGGCCCCTCCGGCCTGTGCGCCTGGTGGTCCTCGGGCGCCTCGTGCGGCGGCTCCGGCCGACGCGGTGACGGCTCCGGGCCCCCGGCGGGCTCGGGCGGCCGCCCCGCTCCTCCGCCGCCGCTCTCGTCACCGCGTGCCGCGGCCTCTTCGTGTTCGAGCCGCGCGGCGAGCCGGGTCAGACCGGCTCCCAATCTGCCGACCCAATCTGGCAATCTGGACATTCAGCTTTCCTACCCCCGGTTCCCCCGTGGTCGTCGGGATGACGTTACCGGCTGCGGACGCACGAAACCCCCGACCTGGCGGACGGGGGTTTCGCGAAGCTTTCGTCACTGAGCGGCCGGAGGCCCGGTCCGATCAGTAGTAGTTGTTGGCCTGCCAGAACGACCAGGCCTCACACGGGCTGCCGTAGCGGTCGTTCATGTAGCCCAGGCCCCACTTGATCTGGGTGGCCGGGTTGGTCTTCCAGTCGGCACCGGCCGAGGCCATCTTGGACGCGGGCAGCGCCTGCACCAGACCGTACGAACCCGAGGACGGGTTGGTGGCCTGGTAGTTCCAGCCGCTCTCGTGGTCCACGATGTTGCTGAAGCACTGGAACTGGTCGCCCGGGATCATCTGCCGGGCCATGGCCTGGACCTCGGCGGTGGTGTACGAGGCCTTGATCGGGAAGCTGCTGGAGTCACGCGATGCCGAACGGCTCGCGAGCTCCTGCTTCTTCTTGGCCTCGCGCTCCTTGGCCAGCTTCTCGGCGGCTGCCTTGTCCGCGGCGGCCTTCTTGGCCTTCGCGTCCGAAGCTGCCTGCTTGCGGGCCGCCTCCTCTGCGGACTTCTTCGCCTCCGCGTCGGCCGCGGTGGACTGGACGTCCGCCTGCTGCGTCAGGGATGCGGTCTGCGCCACGGCCTGCTGGCCCGCGGGTATGTCCGCTAGGAGCGTCGAGTCGGCGGCGGTCGCCTCGATCGGGTCGGACGAGCTCTGCTGCTCGCCACCCGCGGCGACACCGACGACGGCGCCCACAGTGGTGACCGCGGTGGCCGAGGCCACTGCGAATCCCCGGACCGAAATCCGGCTCACTCGGTTTTCCTTCCAGCGTCGCCCGCTTAGGTGACCTCGCGGGCGCAATCGTGCCCCTGACGCTGGCCTCCCCTTGTTCCGTCCCCGGTACTGCTCAGTGGGTGTGGCTGGTCACGGGAGGCACTGGCCCGGTGCGCCCTCCCGCAGGAGGGTCGCGAGGTGCTCGGGCGGCATACGGCGAACTCTGTTCAGTTCTGGTACTGCTGTGGTTCTGTACCGCTGGCGGTACTGGTGTGCCGTATGCGGGGCCTGACAGAACCCACAGACTGCCGGAGACGGATACCCGGAGGCAATTCCCCGGCAGGTGTGAAAGCTCACATGCCGTTTACGCCCTAGGGTTTCTGGAAATCCACGCGCGAGAACGCGCCGCACAGCTAGGCTCATTGGCCTTTCCGTGCGGCGCGTTGCCGACGTACCGGACGCTACCGGCTCAGATCCGGCCGTCCTCCAGCATTTCGGTCACCAGGGCCGCGATCGGCGACCGCTCCGAGCGGTTGAGGGTGATGTGCGCGAAGAGCGGATGCCCCTTCAGCTTCTCGACGACCGCCACCACCCCGTCGTACCGCCCGACGCGGAGGTTGTCGCGCTGCCCCACGTCGTGGGTCAGCACCACCCGGGAGTTGGCGCCGATCCGGGACAGAACGGTCAGCAGCACGTTCCGTTCGAGCGACTGCGCCTCGTCGACGATCACGAAGGCGTCGTGCAGCGACCGGCCGCGGATGTGGGTGAGCGGAAGCACTTCCAGCATCCCGCGCTCCACGACCTCCTCGATCACCTCGGAACTGGTCACCGCGGACAGCGTGTCGAAGACCGCCTGAGCCCAGGGGCTCATCTTCTCCGCCTCGCTGCCGGGCAGATAGCCCAACTCCTGGCCGCCCACCGCGTACAGCGGGCGGAAGATCATCACCTTGCGGTGCTGCCGCCGCTCCAGGACCGCTTCCAGGCCCGCGCACAGCGCGAGCGCCGACTTGCCCGTACCGGCCCGGCCGCCCATGGACAGGATGCCCACTTCGGGGTCCAGCAGCAGGTCCAGCGCGATGCGCTGCTCCGCGCTGCGGCCGTGGATGCCGAACGCCTCGCGGTCGCCGCGCACCACCCGCACCTGGCCGTCCGGGGTGACCCGGCCCAGCGCCTTGCCGCGCTCGGACTGGAGGACCAGTCCGGTGTGCACGGGCAGTTCGGCCGCCTCGGGGATGTACGCGGTCTCGGCGGCGAACAGGTCGTCGACCTGCTCGGCCGAGACGGCCAGCTCGGCCATCCCGGTCCAGCCCGAGTCGGTGATCGCCAGCTCCGCGCGGTACTCCTCGGCGAGCAGCCCCACCGAGGACGCCTTGATGCGCAGCGGCAGATCCTTCGAGACGACCGTGACGTCGTACCCCTCGGCCTGGAGGTTCCGGGCGACCGCGAGGATCCGCGCGTCGTTGTCCCCCACGCGGCCCCCGTGGGTGAGGAAGGCCGCGGGCAGGATGCCCGGGTCGGAGTGGTTGAGCTCGACGCGCAGGGTGCCCCCCAGGTCGCCGATCGGGATCGGAGCGTCCAGACGGCCGTACCGGATGCGGTACTCGTCCAGCAGGCGCAGCGCCTGCCGGGCGAAATACCCCAGCTCGGGGTGGTGTCGCTTGGCCTCCAGCTCCGTGACCACCACGACCGGCAGCACGACTTCGTGCTCGTCGAAGCGGGACATGGCGCCTGGGTCGGCAAGCAGGACGCTGGTGTCGAGGACATAGGTGCGCCGGTCGTGCTCGCGGCGTTTCTTGCTGGTCACCACGGGTGGACGAACCCCCTCGGGAGAGGTTGGGGTGCGACGGCGTCGCGGGAGTGAGGTGTCCCCGCCGTAGACGGGGAGCGGACCGGGCTCAGACCCCACGGAACGGGCCGAGCGCCGGCCCTCCGCGTCATACGCACGATCCGCACAGTCGTCCGTGTGCAAAGGGCCTCCCGGGCGAACGGCCCGATGCCGTCCGCTGGCAGTTCGACACCCGACTGGACAGTGGAACAGGGCGTCGACCTGGAAGGGATATTCCCTCGAAGGTGCGGGGCCATGCAATGGCANGTCCGGCCCCGGCTGTCGTGTAGCACGCCCGTACGTGAACGTTGTGGAACGGGCGTGCTACACGACAGCCGGGGCCGGACGCGGTGTCGCGTCCGGCCCCGGCCGGTGAACTGCTTTGTGGGATAAGGCGATTAGTTGCCGTAGCGGCGGTGCCGCGCCGCGTAGTCACGCAGGGCGCGGAGGAAGTCGACCTTGCGGAAGGCGGGCCAGAAAACTTCGCAGAAGTAGTACTCCGAATGGGCACTCTGCCAGAGCATGAAGCCCGACAGCCGCTGCTCACCGCTGGTGCGGATCACCAGGTCCGGATCGGGCTGGCCGCGGGTGTACAGGTGTTCGGCGATGAGGTCGATGTCGACGACCTCGGCCAGCTCCTCGAAGGACGTGCCCTTGGTGGCGTGGTCGAGGAGCAGCGAGCGCACCGCGTCGGCGATCTCCTGGCGGCCGCCGTAGCCGACGGCGACGTTGACCAGTATTCCGTCGATGTGCTCCGTGTCCCGCTCGGCCTCCTTGAGGACCGTCTGGGTACGGGAGGGCAGCAGGTCCCGGTTCCCCACGTGGTGCACCCGCCACCGGCCGTCGGCGGCCAGGTCGCGCACGGCGCCCTCGATGATGGTCAGGAGCGGCTTCAGCTCCTCCTCGGGGCGGTCCAGGTTGTCCGTGGAGAGCATCCACAGCGTGACGACCTCGACGTCCGTCTCGCTGCACCAGCCCAGCATCTCCTGGATCTTGCTGGCGCCCGCCTTGTGACCCTGCTCGGTGGTGCCCCCGGAGGCGCGGGCCCAGCGGCGGTTGCCGTCGAGGATGACGCCGATGTGCTTGGGCACCTGGTCGTGGTCGAGGCGGCCCTCCACCCGGCGTGCGTAGAGCCCGTACACCAGGTCGCGCAGTTTCACGTCTTCCAGCCCCTCAGTGCTTTGCATGGCTCGCCATGGCTGTCCGCCCCAAGGGCAGCACCCTACTGCGGGGCGGCGGGGGTGGCTAACCGAGCCGGTCGGACGGGGTATCGAGGCACCGCACGGACGTCCGGAGGCCGTCCGGAACCCGCCTCACCGTTACGGTGCGTGACACATCGTGCGGGCTGTGTGCCGCCGTTACGCCGCGAAGACCCCACAAAGACCCCGTAATAGAGCGGGCCGGTCCGTGGGGGGGAGTACGGACCGGCCCGAGGGGGGGTTTCCACCATAACCCTTCGTGAGCGGTTGTCCATGCATCGGCGAGGGTGAGGATGTGCGCGGCGCCGACGGGGCGGGGCGTCAGCCGGTGCCGAGCGCCCCCAGTACCAGCCCCGCGCCCGCGCCGAGGATCATGAACGGGCCGAACGCCAGCGGCGTCCCGCGGCCCGCCCGCCGGGCCAGGACCAGGGCCATCGCGTACAGCGACCCCAGCAGCACCCCGGCGAACCCGCCCCAGAAGAGCACCGCCCAGCCGTACCAGCCGAGGGCCACGCCCAGCGTCAGCGCCAACTTGACGTCGCCCAGCCCCATTCCGCGCGGGCTGATCAGGAACAGCACCAGATACGCCCCGCCCAGCACCACCCCGCCCAGCAGCGCCCGCGGCCAGGACCCGGCGCTGTGCGGCAGCAGCGCGGCGGCGCCGAGCAGCGCCGCCGCGGCG
>NZ_RIBZ01000211.1:0-27438 GCF_003721215.1 Streptomyces botrytidirepellens | reverse complement strand
CGCCCGCCCAGCCCGCCGCGGCGCGGACGTCCCGACCCACCGCCGCGCGCACCCGGCCCCGCCTCCGCCTCCGGGTCCCGCGCGGGGTCCGGCGCGCCTCCGGGCCCGTCGGGCTGCTGCTGATCTGGTACCTGGCCGCTGCGACGGGCGTGCTCCCGGAGACCGTGCTGGCCTCCCCCGTCGACGTCGTGCGGCGCGCGGCGGACCTCATCGGCACCGGTGAGCTGACGCAGGCCATCGCCGCCTCCGGCCGTCGCGCGGCGATCGGCTTCCTCATCGGCGCAGCCGTGGCGCTCACCCTGTCGCTCACCGCCGGGCTGTTCCGGCTGGGCGAGGACGTCATCGACGCCTCCATGGGCATGTTCCGGGCGATTCCCTGGGTGGGCCTGATCCCGCTGTTCATCGTCTGGTTCGGCATCGACGAGACACCGAAGATCGCGCTGGTGGCGCTCGGTGTCACCTACCCGCTGTACTTCAACATCTACGGCGGCATCCGCTCCGCCGACGCGCAGCTGATCGAGGCCGGGCGGATGGTGGGCCTGGGCCGCATCGGACTGATCCGGTACGTGATCCTGCCGTCCGCACTGCCCGGTGCGCTGGTGGGGCTGCGGTACGCGCTGTCCACCGCGTGGCTGGCCCTGGTCTTCGCCGAGCAGGTCAACGCGGACGCCGGTATCGGCTATCTGATGAGCAACGCCCAGCAGTACTTCCAGACCGACGTCATCGTCCTGTGCCTCGCCGTGTACGCGGTGCTGGGGCTGCTCTGCGACGTCGCGGTGCGGCTGCTGTCCCGGCGGCTGCTGGACTGGCGGGCCTCGTTCGACGGGGAGGGAGCATGACCGCGGTGAACGGCACGAACAGCGTGGAGGTCCACGGGCTGACGCGCGCCTTCGGCGCCACGACGGTGCTCGACGGGCTCGACATCACCATCCGCGAGGGCGAGTTCGTGGCCCTGCTCGGCCAGAGCGGCTGCGGAAAGTCGACGCTGCTGAGGATCCTCGCCGGGCTGGACAGCGAGACCGAGGGCGAGGTGGACGTACCGCAGCGGCGGTCGGTGGCGTTCCAGTCGCCCCGGCTGATGCCGTGGCTGCGGGTGTGGCACAACGTCGTACTCGGTCTGCCGGGCGGGGACCGCGCGCTCGCCGAACGCCATCTGGCCGAGGTCGGCATCGAAGAGTACGCGGGCGCCTGGCCCCGGACACTCTCCGGCGGTCAGGCCCAGCGCGTCTCCCTGGCCCGTGCGCTGGTGCACGAACCCGAACTGCTGCTGCTGGACGAGCCGTTCGGCGCCCTCGACGCGCTCACCCGCGGCAAGGCGCAGCGGCTGGTGGCCGACCTGTGGCAGCGGCACGGCTGCTCGATCCTGCTGGTCACGCACGACGTCGAGGAGGCGCTGCTGCTGGCCGACCGGGTGCTGGTGATGGACGGCGGGCGCATCGCCTACGAGGCGGAGGTGGGCCTTCGCCGCCCGCGCGACCTCGGCTCCCCCGACTTCGTGGCGTTGCGCGGCGAACTCCTGCGACGGCTGGGCGTCGACGACGCCTCGGCCCTTTCACACCATCGTGAAGAGGTGACCACATGAATCACTCGACCACCCGGAACCGCAGGGCCACGGCCACGGCGCGCGCCCTCGGCGCCGCGCTGTCGCTCACCGCCCTCCTCGCCACCAGCGCGTGCGCGGGCGACAGCCGGGCGGCGTCCGAGACCGATCCGTCGAAGGTGACACTGACTCTCGGCGACCAGGCCAAGAACCTGAAGACGCTGTTCGACGCCTCCGGCGCCCTCAAGGGAACGCCGTACAAGGTGAAGTGGGCCGAGTTCGAGGGCGCCGCACCGCTGTTCCAAGCCGTGCAGGCCGGGGCCGCCGACACCTCGTACGCCGCCGATCTGCCCACGCTCCAGGCACTCTCCGGCGGGGTCCGCGTCAAGGCCGTGGGCGCGCTGCGCAACGACGGCACCCACACCGGGATCGTGGTCCGCAAGAACTCGCCCGTGAAGAGCGTCAAGGACCTCAAGGGGAAGAAGGTCGTCGTCTCCTCGGCCAAGGGGTCCATCGCCGAGTATCTGCTGGCGCACGCGCTGAAGCAGGCGGGGCTGAGCTACTCCGACGTCCATGTGCAGTATCTGCTGCCCACCGACGCCCAGGCCGCCTTCACCTCCGGCAAGGTCGAGGCCTGGGCCACGTTCGGCGTGTACAAGACGGTGGCCGAGCAGCACGGTGGCCGCCTCCTGGTCAACGGGGCGAACGGACGGGTGAGCGGCTACGGCTTCATCGGCGCCTCCGAGCAGGCCCTTGACGTCCCGGCGAAGAAGAAGGCCATCACCGACTATCTGCGCCGCCTCGACACGGCACTGGCCTGGTCCCGGCGGCACCCGGCGGAATTCGCCAAGGCCATCCGGCACACCAACGGGGCGTCGGCCACGGTGGCCAAGGCCCTGGTCGACCAGGCCAACAGCGAACTGCTGCCGGTGAGCGGGCCGGTGATCCGGTCCGTGCAGAAGGTCGGCGACACCATGCACGGCATCGGTGTGCTCACCCCCAACCCGAAGCTCGCCGATCACGTCGACACCAGCCTCGTCAAGGAGTGACCGCCGCCATGCCCGTCGAGTTCATCAGCGCCGTCCACCCCAACCCCGCCACCGAGGGCGACCCCACCGCGGGTTCCGGAATCGATGTGGACTACGCCCGCCGCTACGCCCGCGCCCTGGACGACTCCGGCTTCGACTACACCCTGGTCACCTACCACTCGGCCTCGCCGGACGCGCTCCAGCTGGCCCAGTTCGTCGCCCATCACACCGAGCGCATCAAACCGGTGCTCGCCCACCGCCCCGGCGTGGTGTTCCCCACCCACGCGGCCCGCGCGCTGGCCACGCTGGACCAGATCAGCGCCGGGCGGCTGGTGGTGCACATCATCTCCGGCGGCAACGACGAGGAGCAGCACCGCGAGGGCGACTACCTGGGCAAGAGCGAGCGGTACGCCCGCTCGGAGGAGTACATCCGGATCCTGCGCAGGGTGTGGGAGGCCGACGGTCCGATCTCCCACGAGGGCCCGTACTACCGCTTCGAGGGCTTCCGCTCCGATGTCACCCCGTACCACGGCACCATCCCCATCTCGGTGGGCGGCTCGTCGAGGGACGCGTACCGGGTGGGCGGGCAGCAGGGCGACATCTTCGGGCTGTGGGGCGAACCGCTGAAGGAGACCGCCGAGCAGATCGCCTCGGTGAACGCCTACGCGGACGCCGCGGGCCGTCCCCGTCCGCGCATCTGGGTGTCCTTCCGGCCGATCATCGCCCCCACCGACGAGCTGGCCTGGGAGAAGGCCCACCGCACCCTGGGCGCGGTCAAGGCCCACCACGCCGAGCGGGCCAAGCAACGGCACTACCCGGCGGTCGGCCAGGGCACCCCGTCCAACGTCGGATCGCAGCGGCTCCTGGCCGTCGCCGAGCGCGGCGAGGTGCACGACCGCTGCCTGTGGACCGCGCCCGCCGCGGCCACCAACGCCGCCGGTGCGTCGACGGCACTGGTCGGCTCCCCGGAGACAGTCGCCAAGGCGCTGCTCGACTACGTCGACATCGGCTGCGAGCTGCTGTCCATCCGCGGCTACGACCCGCTCAACGACGCCATCGACTACGGGCGTCACGTCCTGCCGCTGGTCCGTCAGGAGCTGGCCCACCGCGCCGCCACCTCCGCCGCCTGACGTCCCCTTTCCCCCTTCCCCTCATGAAAGGCATCACCCGCATGTCCAGGCCACCGGCCCGCTCCCGCCCCCGGCGCGCCCCCGCCCGTACCGCTCTCGCCGCCGTCATGGCGCTGGCCGCCGGTGCGCTGAGCGCCTGTGGCGGCGCCGCGGGAGCGGACGGGGGCGGGAAGGGCTCCTCCGTCACCCTCCGGGTCGGAGCGACGGGCTGGAAGAAGGAGGAGGCACTGCTGAAGTTCGCGCACCTGGCCGACACTCCGTACCAGGTGAAGTGGAACCTGTTCCAGGGCGGCGACCGGCAGTTGGAGGCGGTGCGCGCCGGTGCGCTGGACGTGGCGAGTTCCAGCGAGATCCCGCCGGTCTTCGCGGCGGCCGACGGAAAGCCGAACTTCAAGGTCGTCGCCGTGGAGCGCGGCAACACCCTCAACCAGGAGGTCGTGGCCCCCAAGGGGTCCCCGGTCACCTCGATGTCACAGCTGCGGGGCAAGAAGGTCGGCTACGTCAAGAACACCACCGCCCACTACTTCCTCTACGACCTGCTGAAGCGGGCCGGGCTCGGCTGGGACGACATCGAGGCCGCACCGCTGGATCCCGACAAGGGGATCGCCGCGCTGAACGGCGGTTCCATCGACGCGTTCGCCGGATACGGCAACGCGGTCATCACCGCCCATCAGCGGGGCGCCCGCACCATCGGTTCCGGCAAGGACATCCTCTCCGGCAACTTCCTGTGGACGGCCTCGGACGACACCCTCGGCGGCGCGGCCGAGCGCAAGGCGCTGGCGGATCTGCTGGCCCGTATCGACAAGGCGTACGCCTATGTGCGCGACGGGCGCCAGAAGGAGTACGCGAAGGTCATGGCCGCCGCCACCCACCAGCCGGTGGGTCAGGCGCTGGAGGAGTTCACGGCGGGAGAGGCCCAGCGCAGGACCGGGATCCGGCCGGTGAGCGCCGGGGCCACCGCCTCCGAGCAGAAGGTCGCCGACGCCTTCGGCGACCTCGGCGCGGTGAAGCGCAAGCTGACGGTGAGCGGCTTCTGGAGCGACCGTCTGACCCCGCACCTGCGCCGGGAACTCACCTCATGACCACCGAGCTTCCGCTTCCCGATCTGACCTCGCTGCCCTCCGTGACACGACGGCTCGCCACCACCGCCGCCGCGTACGACCGCGACGGCACGTTCCCGGCCGAGGGGATCCGCGCCGCGCACGAGGCCGGGCTGCTCACCGCCACCGTCGGCGAGCGGTACGGGGGTCCCGCCCTCGGGGTGGCGGACACCGCGCGCATCCTGCACGCGCTCGGCGAAGGCGATCCGTCGGTGGCGCTGATCGCCGCCATGAGCCTCTCCGTCCACCGCCGCCAGGCCGTGCGGCCGCACTGGCCGGAAGAGCTCTACGGGCAGGTGCTGGCCGACGCCGCTGCGCGGCCGGTGCTGCTCAACCACATCCGCGTCGAGCCCGAACTCGGCTCGCCCGCCAGGGGAGGACTGCCCTCGACGGTGGCCCGGCGCACCCCGGACGGCTGGTCGCTCAGCGGCCGCAAGCGCTTCGCGACCGGGGTGGAAGGGCTGGACTGGCTGCTGGTGTGGGCCACCACGGACGAACCCGCGCCGCGGGTCGGCACCTTCCTGGTGCCCGGCACCGCACCCGGAATCGAGATCACCCACCGCTGGAACCACCTGGGGCTGCGCGCCAGCGGAAGCCACGACATCGCGCTGCACGACGTCGAGATCCCTCAAGGCAACGTCATCGACCTGACCGGGCACGGCGCAGCGGCGGAGCAGGACAACCGCGCGGGCGCGGCCCTCCACCTGCCGCTCGCCGCCCTCTACCTGGGCGTGGCGCGCGCCGCCCAGGGTTACGTCCACCGCTTCGCCCACGAGCGGATCCCCGCCAACCTCGGCCATCCGGTGGCCCGTACCGAGCGCTTCCGGCGCGTGGCCGGTGAGATCGCGCTGCGGCTGGACTCCGCCGAACAGCTGGTGTTCACGGGTGCGGAGCGGGTCGACGGCGCCGACGGTTCGTACGCCCCCGAACAGGCTCTGGGCGCCCGGGTCCTGGCGGACCGGCACGCCACCGAGGCGGTCGCCCTGGGCGTGCGGCTACTGGGGAATCCGGGGCTGTCCCGCGACAACCCCCTGGAGCGCCACTTCCGGGACGTCCAGTGCGCCCCGGTCCACGCCCCGCAGGAAGACACGGCGCTGCTCGCCATCGGCGCGGCCGCGCTCGGCACACGAAGTGAGAGGCCGACATGACCGTCCCGATGTCCGATCCGGATACGGCCGACCGCACGGGCTCCGCACCCGCGCACGCCGCCGATACGGATACCGCCGACACAGGTGCCGCCGCGCTGCTGACGGCCCTGCGCCGCGACCTGCCCGAGGATGCGCTCGGCACCGGCCCCGAGGCCACCGGCCCGTACGCCACCGACCGCTCCGGCAGCCGGCCGGACGGCATCCCGCTCGCGGTCGTCCACGCCACGCACACCGAGCACGTGCAGACGGCACTGCGGCACGCCCACGACCTACGCGTACCCGTCGTGCCGCGTGGGGCGGGAACGGGGCTTTCCGGAGGGGCGAGCGCGGGCGCGGGCAGCGTCGTCCTCGACCTGTCACGCATGAACCGCGTCCTGGAGCTGAGCCCCGAGGAACAGATCGCCGTCGTCGAACCGGGCGTCATCACCGCCGAACTGGACCGCGCGGCGGGCGAGTTCGGGCTGCGCTACGCACCCGACCCGGCGAGCGCGGCGATCTCGACCATCGGCGGGAACATCGCGACGAACGCGGGCGGGCTCCGCTGCGCCAAGTACGGGGTCACCAGGGACGCGCTCCTGGGCCTGGACGCGGTGCTCGCGGACGGGACGCTCGTACGGGCCGGACGGCGCACGGTCAAGGGCGTCACCGGCTACGACCTGACCGGCCTGCTCACCGGCTCCGAAGGCACCCTCGGGGTGATCACCTCCGCCACCGTGCGGCTGCGTCCGGTACCGGAGGAGACCGTCACGGTCGCCGCGTACTTCGCCACGTTCGCTGAAGGAGCCGAGGCCGTCTCCGCGCTCACCGCCGCCCGGGTCGAGCCCGCCATGGCCGAGCTGCTCGACGGCCCGGTCCTGGGCGCGGTGGACGACGCCCAGGGCACGGCCCTGCGGTCGCGCGGCGGCGCCCTGCTGCTCCTCCAGTGCGACGGGCGGGGCGCGGCCGCCGAAGCCGACGCGGCCGTACGGTGCTTGCGCGGACACGCGACGTCGGTCGAGGTCACCGGGGACCCGGCGGAGGCGGACCGGCTGCTCGCCGCGCGGCGGCTCGCCCTGCCGTCGCTGGAGCGGCTCGGCCGGGTCCTGATCGAGGACATCGCCGTACCGCGGAGCCGACTGGCCGCTGCCGTACGCGAGATCGACGCCGCGGCCGACCGCCACGGGGTGCGGATCTTCACCTTCGCCCATGCCGCTGACGGCAACCTCCACCCCATCCTCGTCCTCGACCCGGACCTCCCCGGCATCCCGGACGCCGCCTGGCAGGCCGCGGGCGACATCTTCAGCGCCGCCCTCCGCCTCGGCGGCACGCTCACCGGCGAACACGGCGTGGGCACCCTCAAACGACGATGGCTCGCCGATGAGCTCGGACCTGACCAGCACCGACTCCAGCGCCGCGTCAAGGCGGCCTTCGATCCGCACGGCATCCTCAACCCGGGCAAGGCGCTCTGACGTTCCCCGGAGCCGGGCCCACCGGCCCGCCCGTACCGACGATTTCGAGGTGACCCTCATGTCCACCGTCCTGTCCGTCTCCGGAAGCCCCTCCGCCACCTCCCGCACCGCCCGTCTGCTGCGCGGGCTGGACTCCCGGCTCGCCGCACAGGGGCACCAGGTGCTGCCGCTGGACGTCCGCACGCTTCCCGCCGAGGCCCTGCTGCACGCGGACTTCGGACATCCGGAGATCGTCCGCGCCACAGGGCTCGTCGCCCGGGCCGACGCCGTCGTCATCGGCACCCCGGTCTACAAGGCCGCGTACTCGGGGCTGCTGAAGGCGCTGCTCGACCTGCTGCCGCAGTACGCACTGGAGGGCAAGACCGTGCTGCCCCTGGCAACCGGCGGCAGCACCGCCCATGTGCTGGCCATCGACTACGGGCTGCGTCCGGTGCTCGCCTCCATGGGGGCGGCACACATCACGCCGGGCTGGTTCGTCCTGGACAAACACATCGAAGCACGGGACGACGGGAGTGTGGTGGTTGACGCCGCCGCGCGGGAAGGACTCGAACGGGTCGTCGACCAGTTCTCGGCCGTGCTGAGCAGCCCGGGTACCGCAGACGCCGTCGCCGCGTGACCGCGCCGCGTCGTCTTGCATACTTCGGCCGGTAGCTCTGGAAAAGCTCTGAACCGCACGACGGGGCCCACCGCCCTCGGCGGTCACCGCCACAGTAGGGGCATGCGAGCCTTTCGACAGTGGCCGCCGGGCGCGGCGTGGACCGCGGCGGCCGGTGCGTTGGTGGTGGGCGGGGCGCTGACGCTGGTGTTCACCCCCGTGGGCCGGTGGGTGGCGCAGTGGGCCTGGGGCCCGGACTGGCCACGGATGGACGATGCCGCCCGGTCGGCGGCCCTCGGACAGTTCCGGCTGGCCGTCGTCCAGACCGCGGCGTTCCTCGGCGCGGGCACGGCGCTCGTCCTCACCGGATTCACCTACCGCCTCTCCCGCCGCGGCCAGGTCACCGACCGTTTCACCAAGGCCCTCGAACGGCTCGGGTCGCCGGATCTGCATGTGCGCATCGGCGGGATCCTGGTGCTGGAGGAGTTCGTGCGGGACTGGCCCGAGCAGGCCACCCACGCCGCCCATGTCCTGGGCGCCTTCGTCCGCGACCGCGCCCCGCGCGCCCGCCGCCCCAAGGCGCGGGGCGCCCACGACGCACGGGGCGCCGCCGCGCTGCGCGGCGCCCTCAACGAGAAGGCGCCCCCATCCCTCGCCCGCGCGAGGCTGCACGGGGCGCCCGATGCCGACGTACAGGCCGCCCTGACGGCGCTGACCCGTCCGGCGTCCCGCCTCCGCGCCCTCCCCCACCACACGATCGACCTGAGCGAACTCGACCTGTCCTACGCCGAGTTGAGCCGCGCGGACCTCGCGGGCGCACGGCTCGTCGATACGGACCTCACCGGCGCCCGCCTGGCCGGAGCGAAACTGACCGCCACCTGCCTCCAGGGCGCCGACCTCACCCGCGCCGAGCTGGACGGCGCCGACCTCACCTACGCGCAGCTCGACCGCGCGGATCTCTCGTCCGCCACGCTCGAACGAGCCGACCTCAGCGGCGCCTGGCTCAACGGCGCGAACCTCACCGGTGCCCGACTCGACGAGGCCGACCTCACCCGTGCCCAGATGGACCGCACCGACCTCACCGGGGCCCACCTCGACGCCGCGAACCTCACCGACGCCCAGATCCAGCGTGCGAACCTCAGCGAGGCCCGCCTCGTGGAAGCGGACCTCACCCGCGCCTGCCTCGACGCGGATCTGACCGGCGCCGCCCTGCACGGCGCCGTCCTCACCGATACCTGGCTCGGCAGCGCGGACCTGCGGGAGGTCGGACTCCTCTCGGCGGAGCAGGTGGCGGCGGCCTGCCCCACCCCGACCACGCGGCTGCCGTCCGAGATCGCCGACGATCCCCGGGTCACCGGCCGCATCGCCACCGTCGCGACGTGGGGATTCCGATGGAACGTCACCACCGTCTCCGTCACCTTCACCCGGCGGACGGCCCGTGGCACACGCGGCGCGAAAGGCGACGAGATACTGGCCTTCCGGCGCAACGCCATCGAGACGGGCCCCGCGACGCACGGCTCCGGGAGCGGGGAGGTCTCCGCGGTCTCACCGTCGATGAAGAAGAGGTGAGGCCGACGGCGCACCGGCCCATTGGCGCAGGACGGCTTCGAGATCGGTGACGGCGGCGGGGTCGGTGGCGTCGGAGGCCCAGGCGACCACCCCGTCCGGGCGTACCAGTACCCCGGTCGGCGTGGCCCGATCGTCGGTCACGCTGCTCACGCGCCCGGCCCAGGGGGCGGCGCGGCGGGCGAACACGCCGCCCGGGGTGCGGTCGAGCAGCAGGAACCCGCCACCGTGGCCGTGGTCGGCCAGACGGGAGCCGTCGCCGAGCCATAGGTCGGGGGCGAACCGGCCGACCAGCGGATGACCGCCGGGCAGGTCGATGCACTGCGTGACGCCGGAGATCTTCTTGACCGCGTAGGTCGCGCCCTCCCGCGTGCTCAGCAAGTCACCGACGACCTCCCGGAGCGCGGCCGATGGGGCGTCCCCGCGCATCACCCCGGTCTGGGCCCGCGTCCAGTCCAGCACCCAGGCGCCGAGGGGGCGGCGCTCGGCGTCGTAGGTGTCGAGTAGCCCTTCGGGTGCCCAACCGGCGGCCACGCCACCGAGCTTCCAGCCGAGGTTCATCGCGTCGCCGACCCCGAGGTTGAGCCCCTGACCGCCGAACGGCGAGTGCACGTGCGCGGCGTCTCCGGCCAGCAGCACCCGCCCCGAACGGTAGGCCGCGGCCTGGCGGGCGTTGTCGGTCCAGCGGGTCGCTGCGCCGCGCAGCGCGGTCACCGTGACGTCGGTGCCCGAGACCCGGCGCAGGCTGGTCTGCACCTCCTCCAGGGTGACCGGCACCGACCGGTCGGCGGGAGGGCCGTCGAACTCCACGGTCACCACCCGCCCGGGCTGCGGCCCGTAGCGGTACGCGCCCCGGGTCGACCACACCCAACCGCTTGCCAGCATCGAAGGGTCGGCGATGTCGACGACCGCCAGGTGTCCGGTGAGTTCGGGGGCGGTGCCGGGGAAGTCGATGCCCGCGAGGCGGCGTACGGTGCTGCGCCCGCCGTCGCACCCGACCAGCCAGCCGGTGCGCACCGGGCCGGCAGTGGTGCCGACGAGCACGCCGTCGCCGGTGTCGTCGAGCGCGGTGACCCCCACCCCGCGGCGCACCGGTATGCCGAGTCGCACGACATGGTCGGCCAGGAGTGCCTCCAGCTCACGCTGCGGCACCCACCTCGCCCCGGCGACCGCGGTGTGCGCGGCGAGGTCGGGGTCGGACCAGTCCACGCGGTCGGGGTCGAGGACCATCCCCGCGAAGTGCCCGGTGAACCGCGACTCGGGCGCCCGCCGACCGTCATCGGGCGGTGAGAGCAGCTCTCGCTGCACCTGCTCGGCAGCGGGCAGCAGGCCGCGGCGGTCGAGTGCCTCGGCCGTCGGCACGTTGATCGCCCCCGCCTTCATCGCCTCGTCCGGCTCGGCCCGTCTCTCGAGTACCTGCACCGTCGCCCCGGCGAGCGCCAGCTCCGCGGCGAGCACGAGGCCCACCGGCCCGGCTCCGACCACGGTCACGTCGACGTCCTGGTTCACATCCATCGTCACGAACAGTGTTCTATGCACGAACGCTGTTCGTGTCAAGGTAGAGTGGCCGGGTGAACCCCAGAGAGCGACGCGCGGCACGCCACCAGCCGCCGAACCCCGAGGCCGAAGCCGACCCCAGGCCACGGCGCCGCAAGGCCCCGATCACCGTGGACCAGGTCATCGACACCGCGCTGGACGTCATCGCCACGGAGGGCTACGAGGCGCTGACCATGCGCCGACTGGCCGGGGCCCTCGACACCGGTCCCGCCTCGCTCTACGCCCACGTGGTCAACAAGGCCGACCTCGACGAGCTGCTCATCGGGCGGCTGTGCGCCGAGCTCGTCCTGCCCGAGCCCGACCCGGCGGCCTGGCGGGAGCAGATCCGCGGGGTGTGCGCGCAGATCCGCGACCGGTACCTGACGTACCCCGGCATCTCCCGCGCGGCACTCGCCATGGCCCCCACCAACGTCGAGACCTTGCGCGTCAGCGAAGGCATGCTGGCGATCCTGCTCGCCGGTGGCGTCGCCCCGCAGGCCGCCGCCTGGGCCATCGACGCCCTCTTGCTGTACGTGGCCGCCTACTGCCTCGAGGCGTCGATCGTGCGCCAGCGATCGGCGCACGACGACGCCGTGTGGGTCGTCGACCGCGCCGAACTGCTCCGCCGGTTCACCGCCTTGCCCGCCGAGACCTTCCCCCACACCACCCGCCACGCCGCCGAACTCACCGCGGGCGAGGGCCACGACCGGTTCGACTTCACCCTCGCCCTGATGATCGACGGCCTCGCACACCGCTAGACGGTGCGAGCACGCAGCCCGACGGAAGCCTGAACCGCTGCACGCTTGGCACATTATTTCTTCCGCCGGGATCGGAACCGTCTGGGAAAGCGGAGCGTCAGTGATGACCACAAGGTGATCGTCGATGATGCGATCGGCAGCGGATTTCAAAACGCCGAACGATAGAGCGAATACACACCCGCGCCGCTCCGATAACATGATCGAACTCACGAAGAGCACCCTCATCGCCCGCCAAACCATGCCACTGGCGCGAAGAGGAAACCACCATCGAACACATCGGCCGAATAATTGATACCTAAAGAATCGCGAGTGTTTTCGCGAATAAACAGCAAAAAAGCGTTCGCCGCGTGGCGCCGGCCACGGGCGATCCTGTGGGTCACGGCGGGTGTGGCGACCCTCGGATTCCTCATCGGGCTGGAGATCACCGCACGCCGCTACGGCCTGCCGGGGCCGCTCACCAGCCAGGTGCAAGAGGTGATCATCGCCCCCAAATCGGGATTCCTGCTGTACGCCGGTATGGCGTTGATGATGGTGGTGCTCACCTGGCGGGAACGGTTCATCGCGACCGGTGCCGCGATCGGCATCGACGTCGTCTTCTTCCTGGTGCGGTGGGCGGTCGGGGCGAAGGTGACCGAGGGCCATCCCTTCGGCAACGGCGCGCTGTGGGTGATGCTGGGCTGTGCGGTCATCGCCCTCATGCGCCGCACCGGCCGGGAGCGTGCCCTGCTGCTGAAGGGCGTGGGGCTGGGCCTGCTGCTGGTGGCCGGGCGCAAGACCGGTGACACCTGGCTGCTCATCACGGCGAAGACCCGCCCGACGGTGCTCGACCCGTACCTGGCGATCGCCGACCACGCGCTGGGCAACCCCTCGTGGCTGGCGGGCCGGCTCCTCAAGGCCACCGGTCCGATCGGGACCCATCTCCTCGACTACGTCTACATCCAGCTACCGGTGGCCGCGGTCATCGTCACGCTGTACCAGATGCGCAACGTGGCGACCGAGCGCCGCTTCCCGAGCCACCACCTGGTGCGCACCTTCCTGGTCATCGGCCTCCTCGGCCCGGCCATCTACATGATCTTCCCGGTGGTCGGACCGGTCTTCGCCTACGGCGGCGGCGCCTTCGGCACCGGCGGCGAGCACTGGGCGATCGCCACCCTGTGGCCGAACACACCGGCGCCGATCAATCCCCCGCACCCGGTGCTGTACGACAACCTCACCCCCCGCAACTGCATGCCCAGCCTGCACACGGCGTGGGCCACCGCGATCTTCATCCATTCCCGCAAGGGCCCACGGATTCTGCGATTCGCGGGCACCTTCTGGCTCGTTGCCACGCTCGGCGCGACCCTGGGATTCGGCTACCACTACGGCGTGGACCTCATTGCCGGTGTGGTGTTCGCGCTCACGATCGAGGCGGCGCTGCGTTCGTCCGCACGCGGCTGGGACAGGTCGGGAATCCAGCTGGTCGCCTACGGCACAGCGGTCTTCGCCGCGCTCCTGGTGGCGTATCGCCATCTGCCGATGGAGATGGCCCGGCATCCGTGGGTGTTCGGGCCGCTCCTCATTCTGGCGATGGCCTCGGTGATCCAGGGATACGTACGGACCACCCAGCTGTGGGACCCGAAAGTGCCGCCGGTGCCGCAGCCGGAACCGCAGCCCGAACTAGCGTGAGTCCTGCGGGTACCAGCGCAGTTCCACGGTGTTGCCGTCCGGGTCCCGCACATAGAGGGAGACCGCGGTGCCCCGGGCGCCGAAGCGCTCGCCGGGGCCGTCCAGCACCGTGAAGACGCCGGAATCGATGACCTGCTGCCAGTCGAGCGGCTCGACCACCAGACAGATGTGGTCGACGTTGGAGCCCTCCGGCCGCCCGCCGGGCGTCCCGTCGGGCGCCTCGACGAGGTCGATGATGGTCGTGGGGCTCACCCGCACGGACGGGAAGGACACCTCGCCCGCGCGCCACTCCTCCACCCGCACCGGTTCCAGCCCCAGCGGGCCGGTGTAGAAGGCGAGCGAACGCTCGACGTCGGCGACGTTCAGGACGAGGTGGTCGAAGGCGATCACGCGCATGGGTGTCTCCGCGGAGTCGGGGCGCCGGGGCGCCGGTGGGTTGCGTACGACGGGGCGCTTCGGCTGCCGTGTCCCGCCGTCGACCTCAGCATCGCCGAGCAGAGATCCATCGGTCCAACACATGTTTGTCATCCCATCCATCGTGTTTCACGATGGATGGATGGACCTCCAGCAGATGCGCTACGTCCTCGCGGTGGCGGAGACCGCGAGCTTCACCCGCGCCGCCGAGCGCTGCCACATCGTCCAGTCCGCGCTCAGCCACCAAGTGGCCCGGCTGGAAAAGGAACTGGGCGCCCGGCTGTTCGAGCGGACCAGCCGCCGGGTGCGGCTGACGACCGCCGGAGAGGCGTTCCTGCCCGCCGCCCGCCAGGCCCTGGAGGCGGCCGAGCGGGCCCGGGCGGAGGTGGCGGCGGCCACCGGCGAGATACGGGGCAAGCTGGCCGTCGGATCCATCTCCACCGTGGCCGCCGTCGACCTCCCGGCGGCGCTGCGGGACTACCGTCTGCGCTACCCCCGGGTGCGGATCAGCCTGCGGGTCGACTCCAGCGAGCGGCTCGTCGAGCAGGTGCGCGACGGCAGGCTGGACGCGGCGTTCCTCGGCGTACAGCCCGGATTCCGGCCGCAGGGCGTCCGTGACCGGGAACTCGCCCAGGGGCGGCACGTCGCCGTGGTCGCCCCGGGCCATCCGCTGGCGGCGGAAGACGAGGTGGACCTCCCCCGCCTCGCCGAGGAAGTGTTCGTGGACTTCGCCGACGGCAGCGCCGCCCGCGCCCAGTCGGACGAGGCGTTCGCGGCGGCCGGTCTGCGGCGCGAGGTCGCCTTCGAGGTGTCCGGCGTCGAACTCATGGCCCGGATGGTCCGCCACGGCCTGGGCATCGCCCTGCTGCCCGCGGCGTTCGCCGCCGACCTGCCCGGCCTGCGGAGCGTGCCGGTCCGCAACGGGCCGGTACGGGTGGAGCGCCTCGCCTGGAGCCGGTTCGCCCCCTCCCCCGCCGCCTCCGCCTTCCTCGCGCTGCTGGGCGTCAGCGAGCAGGGTGGGGGCTCATAAAGCCCCCACCCCGGCTCCTCCGAGCGGTCAGCCGACGGCGGCGCCGAACCACGTGGACAGGTGGCCGAGCAGATCCTGCTGGTCCTCGCCGACCCACGCCACATGGCCGTCCGGCCGCACCAGCACCGCGGGGGCGTCCAGTTCCTCGCTGACGTCGACGACGTGGTCGACCCGGTCCGCCCAGCCCGCCACCGAGAGCCGACCGGTCTGGTCGAGCAGCAGCCCGCGGCCGCCGTGCATCAGCTCGTAGAGGTGCCCCCGCTTCAGCGCCACGTTCCGCAGCCTCCGGCCGAGCAGTTCGTGGCCCTCGCCGACGTCGTAGCGGACGTCGACCGCGGTGATGATCCCGGTCACGTACCGGTTCACCTCCTCGAAGTCCATCAGCTTCGAGAACAGCTCGCGCAGCGCGGTCGCACCCGGGTCGGTCCCCAGCAGCGTCATCTGCGCGCGGGTGTTGTCCAGCACGGCGGCGCCCACCGGGTGTCGTTCGGCGTGGTAGGTGTCCAGCAGCCCGTCCGGCGCCCAGCCGTTCACCGCGGCGGCCAGCTTCCAGCCGAGGTTGAACGCGTCCTGGATGCCGAGGTTGAGTCCCTGCCCGCCGGTCGGCGGGTGGATGTGCGCCGCGTCGCCCGCCAGCAGCACCCGGCCGACCCGGTAGCGCTCGGCCTGCCGGGTGGCGTCGCCGAACCGGGACAGCCAGCGCGGCGAGTGCACGCCGAAGTCGGTGCCCGCGGTGGCCCGCAGCTGCTGACGGAACTCCTCCAGGGTCGGCGGAGACGTCCGGTCCTCCGCCACGCCGTCGGCGGGCACGCCGATGCGGTACACCCCCTCGTTCCCGTCCACGTCGGGGATGGCCCCGAACCGCAGCTGGGTCTTGCGGACTTCCTCGACGACGGCGGCGATCGTCGCCGGGTCCTCGGTCGCCTCCATGTCCCCCAGCAGCGTCTCGACCTTTGCGGGCTCGCCGGGAAAGCCGACGCCGAGACGCTTGCGCACCAGGCTGCGGCCGCCGTCGCAGCCGACCAGGTAGCGCGAGCGCAGGTGCGTGCCGTCCGCCAGCTCGACGGTCACCCCGTCGTCCTCTGCGGACTGGCTCAGCCCGACCACCTCGCAGCCGCGCCGGATCTCGGCCCCGGCTTCGAGGACACGCTCGTTGAGCAGCCGCTCGGTGAGCTGCTGCGAGACGGCCAGGCCGTACGGGTGTGCCGTGTCCAGCCGGTCCGGCCACGGCTTCATGATGCCGCCGAAGAGGCCACCGACCTGGAACGTCGAGCTGACCGCGAGGAACCGGTCCAGCAGGCCGCGCTGGTCCATCATCTCGACACTGCGTGCGTGCAGACCGCGCCCGCGGGACTGCCGGGTCGGCTCGGTCAGCCTCTCCAGCACGACCACGTGCACGCCGTGCAACCGCAACTCGGCGGCCAGCATCAGCCCGGTCGGTCCGCCGCCGACCACGATCACATCAATCATGAAAACCCCGCCCATTCCCCCAGGTTCCTGCCCTGGGCGGGTTATTCTGCGGCACGGCCGGGGCCTTGCCGCAAGGCCCCTGGTGCGCTATATGTTGAGAGTGGCAAGGAGAGCGGATGACCTCCTTGCCTTTCGTTTTGCCGTCTCCTGTGCCGCCTCAGCGGTTGCCCGTACGCACCGCCCCCGCGCTCGCCGCGACCACCATCGCGATCGCGGCGCACTGCGGCAGCGACAGCCCCTGGCCCAGCACCAGATAGCCCGCCGCCGCGGCGACGGCCGGCGCCAGGCTCGTCAGGACCGCGAACGTCGCCGCGGGCAGCCGTCGCAGGGCGAGCAGTTCCAGGGCGTAGGGCACGCCCGAGCTCATCACCGCGATCGCCAGGCCCAGGCCGAGCGCCACCGGGTCCAGCAGGGCCCCGCCCGATGCCCCGACGCCCAGCGGCAGGCTGATCAACGCGGCGACGGACATCGCGATCGTCAGGCCGTCCAGGCGCGGGAAGCGGGCGCCGGCGCGGGCGTTGAGGACGATGTACGCCGCCCACATCACCCCGGCGCCGAGCGCGAAGGCCACGCCCGCGGCGTCGAGTTGCCCGAAGCCGCCGTGCCCCAGCAGGTACACCCCGGCCAGGGCGAGACAGGCCCACAGCAGGCTGGTGGCGCGGCGCGAGGCGACGACCGACAGCAGCAGCGGGCCGAGCACCTCGATGGTGACCGCGGCCCCCAGCGGGACGCGGTCGACCGCCTGGTAGAAGAGGATGTTCATGCCGCCCAGGGCCGCGCCGAACCCGCAGGCCACCGCCCAGTCCGTGCGCGCGTATCCGCGCAGCCGGGGCCGGGTGATGACCAGCAGCAGCAACGCGGCGATCGTGATCCGCAGCGCGACCGTGCCGAGCGCCCCGGCCCGAGGGAACAGCAGCGCAGCGCACGCCGACCCGAACTGCACGGACACGGTGCCGATGAGGAGCAGGCCGACGCCGCCGAGGGTGCCACGGCCGGGGGTGTGGCGGAGGAGGACGGGGGCGGTCGTCGTCGCGGGAGCGCGGGGCGCCGGGGATGTCATGCCCCTCACGCTAGGAACCCGGCCCACGCCGTGTGAAATGCGCGATTCCCTGCGGTTATGCTTCTCGGGCATGACCATTGAGCTGCGGCACCTGCGCGCCTTCCTCGCCATCGCCGAGGAGGGCAACGTCACGCGCGCCGCCGCCCGTCTCCATCTGAGCCAGCCCGCGCTCTCGCGCACGCTGCGCCAGATCGAGGAACACTTCGGCACCCGTCTCGTCGACCGCTCGACCCATCACCTCCGGCTGACCGCGGAGGGCCGTACGTTCCGCGACAAGGCCCTCGCCGCCCTGTCCGCCGTCGAGACCGCCCTCGACCCCCGGGGCCTGAAGAGCCGGCCGCTACGGCTGGGCCACCCCTGGGCGGCGCTCGGCGACCACACCGTCCCGCTGCTGCGCCGCTGGGACGAGACCCACCCCGGCACCCCGCTGGAGCTGCTCCGCATCGACGACCGCACCGCGGGCCTCACCCAGGGGAAGGTCGACGCGGCCCTGCTGCGCGGCGAGGTCACCGCGGACGGTCTCCGCACGGAGCTGCTGACGTCCGAGGAGCGGGTGGTGGTCATGCCCGCGGACAGCCCGCTGGCGGCCCTCCCCCGGGTCACCCTGGCGGACCTCGCCGCCCATCCGATCGCCCTCAACACCGTCTCCGGCACCACGACGATGGACCTGTGGCCGCCGACGGCCCGGCCCGTCGCGGCCATCGAGGTGACCAACACCGACGAGTGGCTCATCGCCATCGCGGCGGGCCGCGCCGTGGGGATCTCCACCTCGGCCACCCCGAGCCATCACACCCACCCCTCGCTGGTCTTCCGCCCCCTCACGGACGCACCGGCCATTCCCGTCGTCCTGGCCTGGCGCGAGGGGCTGGGGCATCCGGCCATCCCCAACCTGGTGGCGCTCGCCCACCAGGTCATCGCGGCCGACGGGGCGCGGCGCACCACCGGTTGACCGACGCGCCACCCCTGCCGTTCATGGGTCCAGGCGGCGGACACGGACGCTCAGCCCCTCCGGGCCGCTCACCCTCGCGTCGCGGAGACCGGTCTCGTCCCACCCGGTGACGGCGTCCGGGCCGTGGTCGCGGGTGCGCGCGAGGACGCCGTCCAGGTCCTCGACGGCGACGACGAGTTCCCAAAACCATGCGGTGGGGGGCGCCCGCGGTGCGGGGCGGGAACCCCCACCCGCTGAACCGATACGGCTGCCACAGGGAGAAGGCGGCGCCCACCGGATCGATCAAGGTCGCCATGCGGCCCTGATCGCCCGCGTCGAAGGGAGGGACGACGAGGCGGGCGCCGCGCGCCGTCGCCGCTTCGGTGCGGCGGTCGACGTCGTCGACCGCGAGGTAGTACGCGATGTGCGCGGGGGTTCCCGGTGGGTACACCGGTTGCGCGAGGTCGCTCACGCCGCCGATCCGGTGACCGTCGACGGCTATCGCGGTGGTCTGGCGCCAGTCCTCCTCGTCCACCGCGAAGTGCCAGCCCAGTGTCTTCGAGAAGAAGGCGGCGGTGCCGGGCAGATCACGGGTCTTGAGGTCCATCCAGCAGAACGCGTTCGCTTCGTCGTCACCGGGTTGATGCGTCGTCATGGCGGCATCCTGCCGGCGTGGAACTCGCCGTCACCGTCGTGTCGGCGAGCTGACGTCCGTAGGGAGATGAACCCGCCGGTTCGGACGATCCCCCGCGTCGCCCGAACCGGCGGAGGTTACAAGCCATCCTCGGAAGATCGTCGGACAGCATCCTGCCGCCTGAGTATATTGGCTCGCAGCCAACCAACGCAGGAGTTATAGCTTGTCCCCCCGCAGCCCGTCGGTCAATGAGGAGTTGCGCCGCCGGTCCCAGGCCCGTCTGCTGCAAGCGACGGTGGAACTGGTCGGTGAGCGCGGCTACGAGGCGACGACGCTCGCCGACATCGCCGACCGGGCGGGGGCCGCCCGGGGGCTGGTCTCGTACTACTTCCCGGGCAAGCGCCAGCTGCTCCAGACCGCCGTGCACCGGCTGATGCACGAGGAACTGGCCAGGGCCCTGGAGCGCGAACCGCGCCCGGAGGGCGAGGGCGCGGGCCGCGAACTGCTGGCGCGCGCGATCGACGCGATCCTGGGGCTCGCCCGGGACCAACCGCGGCTGATGCGGACGCACATGGCGGGGATCCTCACCGCGGAGGGGTTCATCCAGTGCCCGGAGCAGCAGCGGCTGGCCGCCCTGCTGCGCGACACGGTGACCCGCTACGGCTCCCGGGACCCGGAGGCCGACTACCGGCTGCTGCGCGCGCTGCTGATGGGCGCGGTGGTCGCGGTGCTGCTGCCGGGGGCGCCGATGGAGCCGGAGCGGCTGCGGACGGAGCTGTTCCAGCGCTATGGGCTGGACTGGGAGCTGGGAGTCCCGCCGGGCGGGGAGCCGCCCGGCGGGGTCCCGGCGAACGATCAGCCGGAGAAGGATCGGACAGGCTGACCGCTCGGGCGAGCCGTCAGCGGTAGTCCGGCTGCGTCTGGACGTTCAGCTCGCGCAGCCGCACCGACCGGGCGCTGTCCGTGCGCCGGTCGTCGATCTTCAGGACGTCGAAGCCCTTGGTCATGTCGTTCGAGTAGATGTGGCCGTTGTAGTAGTACGCGGACCAGGAGCCGCCGGAGACCAGCGTGTCGGCCGAGATCGGGCCGCGTTCGAAGTAGCCGATCTCCTTGGGACGGGTGGAGTCGGTGAAGTCCCAGATGGACACGCCGCCCTGGTACCACGCCTGGACCATGATGTCGCGGCCCTTGGCGGGGATCAGCGAGCCGTTGTGGGCGACGCAGTTCTCGGTGGCGGCCTGGTGGCGCGGGATCTTGTAGTAGCTACGGAACTTCAACTTCCGCTTGTCGCCCTTGCCGACGATGTCGTAGATGCCGTCGGCGCCGCGCGTCGGGCCGGTCGCCTCGTTGCAGGTCGCACCCCTGCCGCCGCCCAGCTCATCGGTGAACACGACCTTGTTCCCGCGCTCGTTGAAGGTCGCCGAGTGCCAGAAGGCGAAGTTGACGTTGTCCTCGACCCGGTCGATGACCCGCGGTTTCGCGGGGTCGGCGATGTCGAGGAGGATGCCGTCGCCCATGCACGCGCCCGCCGCCAGCTTCAGCTCGGGGAACGTGGTGAGGTCGTGGCAGCCGGTGGTCTCGCTGACGCCCGGGTTGGTGGGGCCGCCGGGGTTGCCGCCGTCCGGGAAGAGGACGGGGAAGTCGATGACCGCGGCCTTCTCGGGCGCCTTGCGGGGCACCTTGATGACGGAGATGCCGTCGTGCGGGGGCTTGCAGTCCGGGAACGTCTCGCTGGGGTAGTACGAGGAGACGTAGACGTACACGTTCTTGCGGTCGGGCGCCAGGGTGTGGGTGTGCGAACCGCATGAGGTCTCGACGGCGGCGACGTAGCGCGGGTTGCGCTTGTCGCTGATGTCGAAGACCTTCATGCCCTCCCAGGAGGACTTCTCGGTGGCGGGCTGCGTGGTGCTGTTGCAGGAGTTGTCGCTGCGCGAGGAGTCGGTGGAGAGGAAGAGCAGGTCCCCGGAGACCGATACGTCGTTCTGCGCACCGGGGCAGAGCACCTGACTGACGATCGCCGGGCGCTTCGGGCGGCTGATGTCGTAGATGACGAAGCCGTCGTAGTTGCCCGCGAAGGCGTACTTGCCCTGGAAAGCGAGGTCCGAATTGGTTCCCTTGAGGTCCTGCTTGGGGATGTTGGTGAGGTGACTGACGTTGTCGCTGTGAACGATCTCGTCCACCCCGGGGATCTCGCCGTTCTCGATGGCGGCCCTGGTGCCGGATGCCTGATCCTTCGTCATCCGCTCGCTGTGCGGCGCGTCACCGGGGTCCGGTGTCGCGACCGCGGGGCTCGCCGCCAGCAACGAGGCCACCAGGCCAAGCGCGGCCACGGCCGCACCGAGGTATCTGCGCCGCTGCGGGGATCTTTCCCACGGCTTCACTGCGTCCTCCCTTACGTCCCTGATATCCGTTCGGAGTTGAAAGGTTCATTGGACGACGTGGGCAGTATCGCGCCTCTCATGTACACCACAACAGGCGGCAACATAGTCGTAAAGAAAATCCCGACTTCCCCTGGAGGCAACGGTGTTGCACCGGCGTACGAGGCTTCACACCGCATCCCTCGCGTTCGCGGTGACGGCCGCCGCCGTGATGCTCGCCCTCACCGGCTGTGAGGCGGACGGCGACAGGCCGGACGCGGGGAAGGGGAAGGACGGAAAGCCCGCGGTGATCGCCCCGGGGCGACCGGGCGAGGCGGCGGAGACGCTGTCGGCGGAGGAGGCGGCGAAGGCGGGCGACGACGACTCCCCCAACGCCGCAGACCGCCGTTACGTCGCCATGATGATCGAGCACCATCAGCAGGCCCTGGTCATGACCGACCTCGCCCCCGACCGCGCGAGATCGGCCAAGGTCAGACGGATCGCCGAGCGCATCGCGGCGGCGCAGCGACCGGAGATCGACGCGATGCGGGGCTGGCAGCAGACGTCCGGCGGCGGCACGGCCGACCAGCACCACCACGGCGGGACCGCGGACATGCCCGGCATGGCCACGCCGAAGCAGCTGGACGCGCTGCGCGCCGCCGAGGGGGCCGACTTCGACGCGCTCTTCCTCAAGCTGATGATCGCCCACCACCGGGGCGCGGTCTCCATGGCCACGGATGTGCTCGGCCGGGGCAACAACGTCCGGGTGGAGGAGATGGCCAACGAAGTGATCGCCCAGCAGAGCAGCGAGATCCGCCGGATGCAGCGGGTGACGTGAGCGGCCCGCCCGGGCGACCGGCGTGAGCGGCTCGCCCATGCCTCCCAGGCGGCTCGCCCGCGCGGCCTGCCCGGGCGGCTCGCCTGAGCGGGCCTCGTAAGCGGCTTGTGTCGGCGCCTCGCCTGCACCAGGAGCCCCTTCCGTCACTCGTCCTCGTCGTCCGGCGCGTAGCACCGCACACCGCCGCCCGCCGGGTGCGATGCTGGAGACAGCCTGCGGAAGGAGCTCCTCCGTGCTTCGCGTCGCCGTCGTGGGATCCGGGCCGAGCGGCGTTTACGCCGCCCAGGCGCTCGTCCAGCAGCAGGCCGTACCCGAGGTGTCGGTGCATGTGCTGGACCGGCTGCCCTGCCCGTACGGGCTGGTGCGCTACGGCGTCGCGCCCGACCACGAGAAGATCAAGTCGCTCCAGAACACCCTGCGCGCGGTCCTGGAGCACCCACGGGTCAGCTTCCTGGGCAATGTGCACGTGGGTCCCCCGCCGCTGGTGCCCGAGCGGCTGCTCGGGCTCTACCACGCGGTGGTCTACTGCGTGGGCGCGGCGACCGACCGGCGGCTCGGGGTGCCGGGCGAGGAGCTGACCGGCAGCTACTCCGCCACCGAGTTCGTCTCCTGGTACAGCGCCCATCCGGACGCCCCCGGCGACGCCTTCGCGCTCGGCGCGCGCTCCGCCGTCGTCGTCGGGGTCGGCAACGTCGCGGTGGACGTGGCCCGCATCCTGGCCCGCGGGGCGGAGGAGCTGCGGCCCACCGACGTGCCCCATCTCGCCCTCGGCGCGCTCGCCGACAGCCGGGTCGCCGATGTGCACGTGGTCGGGCGGCGCGGTCCGTCGCAGGCGAAGTTCACCACCAAGGAGCTGCGCGAGCTGGGCTCGCTGACCGGTGCCGATGTGCTCGTACATCCCGAGGAGCTGGCGCTGGACCCGGCGTACGGCGACCCCTCGGAGCTGCCCGCGGCCAACCGGCGCAACGTCGAGGTGCTGCGCGACTGGGCGCGGCGCGAGCCCATGGGCCGTCCGCGCCGCATCCATCTGCGCTTCTTCCTGCGGCCCGCGGCGCTGCTCGGCGAGGGCGCGGTGCGCGCCGTACGGTTCGAGCGGACCGCGCCGGACGGGCGGGGCGGGGTGGCGGGCACAGGGGTCTTCGAGGACATCGAGGCGCAGCTGGTGCTGCGGTCGGTGGGCTACCGGGGCGTTCCGCTGCCCGGGCTGCCGTTCGACGAGCAGCGGGGCACCGTGCCGAACGCGGCGGGGCGGGTGCTGCGCGGCGGTGTGCCCGCGCCCGGTGAGTACGTGGCGGGGTGGATCAAGCGCGGGCCGACCGGGGTGATCGGCACCAACCGTCCGTGCGCCAAGGAGACGGTCGCCTCGCTGCTCGCCGACGCGGACGCCCTGGCGGCGCGGCCGGTGGCCGGGGACCCGCTCGCGGCGCTGCGCGCGGCGGGGGTGGAGCCGGTCGAGTGGACGGGGTGGCTGCGGATCGAGGAGGCGGAGGCGACGCTCGGGGAGGCGCTGGGCCGTACGAGGGTGAAGATCCCGGACTGGACGGACCTGCTGGGCGCGGCCCGCGGGGAGGACTGAACCGGCGCGCGCCTCAGCGGTGGTCGCCCGCCCGGTCGTCCTGGCGGACGACGGCGGTCAGGACGCTGTCGAGCAGTCCGGGGAACAGCGCGTCCAGGTCCTCCCGGCGCAGCGCGTTCATCTTGGCGGTGCCCCGGTAGATCTGGTGGATCAGGCCGCATTCGCGCAGCACCCGGAAGTGGTGGGTGGTGGTCGACTTGCTGACGGGCAGGTCGAACACCGAACAGGACAGGTCGCAGCCCTCCTCGGCCAGGGTCCGCACGACCCGCAGCCGCATGGGGTCGGACAGCGCGTGCAGCACGTCCTCCAGCCGGATGTCCTCGCGCCGCGGATGCTCCAGCGAACGGCCCGTCCCCTGCGCCTGAGGTGTGGACTGCGTCTGCACGACTGCTGCTCCTCGTCGCGTCGTTCCGGGACCCACCATGGTACGAAGCCCCTCGTAGTTTGGCATCCGCCGTACGACAACGGCAGGACACACCCGCTCCCACCTGCGGGAAGCCGCTTCCACGGGCCGTTGTCGGTGGTGGGGTGCAGACTCTGTGATGCCGGACACATCCTTCGTCACTCTTCTCATCCCCTCCCCTCTCCCTACGTCCCAAGGAGTGAGTCCGTCATGGACGATGTTCTGCTCGCCGTCGGCACCCGCAAGGGTCTCTTCCTCGGCCGCCGCCGCTCCGGCCCGGGCTGGGATTTCACCGGGCCGCACTTCCCCATGCAGGCGGTGTACTCCGTCGGCATCGACACCCGACGCTCCGGCACGCCGCGGCTGCTGGCCGGAGCGGACAGCTCCCACTGGGGCCCGTCGGTCTTCCGCTCCGACGACCTCGGGGAGAGCTGGCACGAACCCGCCCGCCCGGCGGTGCGGTTCCCGGAGGGGACCGACACGTCGCTGGAGCGGGTGTGGCAGCTGCACCCGGCCGGGCCCGCCGCGCCCGACGTGGTCTACGCGGGCACCCAGCCGGGCGCGCTGTTCCGTTCCGAGGACGGCGGCGAGACCTTCGAGTTCGTCCGGAGCCTGTGGGACCACCCGCAGCGGCCCGAGTGGGGCGCGGGGTTCGGCGGCCAGGCGGTGCACACGGTGGTCACCGATCCCCGGGACGCCGACGCGGTGACGGTGGCCGTCTCGTCCGGCGGGGTGTACCGGTCGGTGGACGGCGGGGCGAGCTGGGCGCCGTCGAACAGCGGGCTCAGGGCGGAATTCCTGCCCGATCAGTACCCCGAGTTCGGGCAGTGCGTGCACAAGATCGCACAGGACGCGACCGACCCCGACCGGCTGTATCTCCAGAACCACGGCGGGGTGTACCGCAGCGACGACCGCGGGGCGCACTGGCAGGAGATCGGCAAGGGGCTGCCCGCCGACTTCGGGTTCGCGATCGCCGCCCATCCGCGGCGCGGCGGGGTCGCCTACCTCTTCCCGGTGTCCGACGGCTCGGACCGCTATCCGCCGGAGTACCGCTGCCGGGTCTTCCGCACCGAGGACGCGGGCGCGTCCTGGGAGGAGCGGTCCGCCGGACTGCCGGGCGAGCCGCACTACGGGGTGGTGCTGCGGGACGCGCTCCGTACGGATGACGCGGACCCGGTCGGGGTGTACTTCGGCAATCGCAACGGGGAGGTGTACGCGAGCGCGGACGAGGGCGAGACCTGGCAGCAGATCGCCCGCTACCTTCCCGATGTGCTCTGCGTGCGAGCGGCGGTGATCGGATGAGACCGTGACCGGGTGAGACGGCACGCGGCCACGCGCTGAGCCACTAGAGTGACGCGGTGTGGCTGCACGACCGTTGAACGAAATTGTGGAACCGGGCTGGGCCAAGGCACTTGAGCCCGTGGAAGAGCGCATCGCGGCGATGGGCGACTTCCTGCGGGCCGAGATCGCGGCGGGCCGCACCTATCTGCCCGCCGGACCGAATGTGCTGCGCGCCTTCCAGCAGCCCTTCGACGAGGTGAAGATCCTCATCGTGGGTCAGGATCCGTATCCGACGCCCGGTCATGCAGTGGGACTGAGCTTCTCGGTGGCGCCGGAGGTGCGGCCGCTGCCCGGCAGCCTGGAGAACATCTACCGCGAGCTGCACACCGACCTCGGTCTGCCCCGCCCGTCCAACGGCGATCTGACGCCCTGGACCCACCAGGGCGTGCTGCTGCTCAACAAGGCGCTCACCACGGCGCCGCGCCGCCCCGCGGCCCACCGCGGCAAGGGCTGGGAGGAGGTCACCGAGCAGGCCATCCGGGCGCTCGCCGCGCGCGGCCGTCCGCTGGTGTCCATCCTGTGGGGCCGCGACGCGCGCAACGTCCGCCCGCTGCTCGGGCCGCTCCCCTCGGTCGAGTCCGCGCACCCCTCCCCCATGTCGGCCGACCGGGGATTCTTCGGTTCGCGCCCGTTCAGCCGGGCCAACGACCTGCTCGTACAGCAGGGAGCGCAACCCGTCGACTGGCGCCTTCCCTGAGCGCTTCTTTCCAGGTGGGCGAGGGGTAGTCTGCCCGCCATGACGACTCATCCGAACACCCCTGCGGGCTGGTACGCCGACCCGCAGGGCACCCCCAACCAGCTGCGCTGGTGGGACGGCGCCCAGTGGACCGAGCACACCCACCCGGGGCAGCAGCCCGCACATCCCGGACAGCAGCAGGGCCACCCGGGGCAGCAGCCGGGTCACCTCCCGCCGCAGCAGGCCGCCCAGCCGCACCCCAACCCGGCCAAGGTCCAGCACCAGGTGCAGCAGCAGGCGCACGTCGCCCCGGGCGCGGGCGGCGGCGGCACGCTGTTCACCGAGCCGGTGCTGGTGGTGAACCAGAAGGCCAAGCTGATCGAGCTGACCAATGAGTACGGCGTCTTCGACCAGCACGGCCGGTCCATCGGGTCGGTGGTCCAGGTCGGCCAGAGCACGCTCAAGAAGGTCGCGCGGTTCGTGTCGAGCCTCGACCAGTTCATGACGCACAAGCTGGAGATCCGGGACGCGGCCGGGCAGCCGCATCTGGTGCTCACCCGGCCCGCCAAGTTCATCAAGTCCAAGGTGCTGGTGGAGCGCCCGGACGGCCAGCCGGTCGGCGAGATCGTCCAGCAGAACGCCATCGGAAAGATCAACTTCGGGATACAGGTCAACGGCCAGCAGATCGGCGCCATCAAGGCGGAGAACTGGCGCGCCTGGAACTTCGCCATCGTCGACCACACCGACACCGAGATCGCCCGGATCACCAAGACCTGGGAAGGTCTGGCGAAGACCATGTTCACGACGGCGGACAACTATGTCCTCCAGATCCACCGTCAGCTTCCCGACCCGCTGCTGAGCCTCGTGGTGGCCACCGCCCTGACCGTGGACACCGCGCTCAAGCAGGACTCGCGCGGGTTCGGCTGAGCCGGTGGACGATGCGACACATGTGCTCGGGATCGACTCGGGCGGATCGGGCGTACGGGTGGCCGTGGCGTGCGCCGGAGCCCAGCTCGGCGGCGCCGCAGAGACGCCGCTGACCTGGGCCTCGGCCACTCCCGCCGGGGTGGGTGACCGGGGCATCGACGCGGCCGGGCTGCTGGAGCGGGTGCTGCCCGCCGCCCAGGAGCTGCTGCGCCGGGCCGGGGCGCGCCGCCCGGCGGCCGTCTGCGTGGGCGCCGCGGGGATGGCCTCCCT